>JALZAG010000239.1 GCA_030948445.1 Candidatus Dormiibacterota bacterium | reverse complement strand
GGTGTGCCTGCAGGATGCTGGCGCGCACCACGAGGCCGGCGTTGTCCGGCGGGAACAGGTTCTTGTCGTCCTGGAGGACGTACAGGTTCTTCGCCTGGATTGCCGAGTCGGTGGTGAACACCTCACCAGCGGTGCACTGCCCGCTGGCGATGGTCTTCTCGGCAGTGTTGCCGATGTCGGTGTACGAGGCCTTGCTGAAGGCGGCGTTGTACTTCGACTCGAGACCGAGCAGGCCGTCCGGACGCGTCCTGAACTCGGACAGGATGCAGATCTTCACGGCCGACGCGCTGGGTCCACCCCCTCCCCCGCTGCTGCTTGTGGTGTTGTTGCTGCTGCTTCCGCAGGACGCGACCGTCCCAGACACGACGAGCACCATCGCGGCTATGGCTTTCCGGTTCATCAGGGTCTCCTCTCCATCAGGTTGCGACGACACGTGGCACGGTTATGCGCTCCACCAGTGAAAGCGCCCAGTCGGCTAGCAGTGCGAGCGCGGAGACCATGACGGCCCCCACGAGGATGATGCGGTTGGAGATGTTGATGCCGGAGGCGATCACGTCACCGAGCCCACCGCCGCCGATGAAGTTGCCGAGTGTAGCTGTGCCGATGATCAGCACGAGCGAGGTGCGCAGCCCGGCGAAGATCAGCGGGGACGCGAGCGGCAGTTGTACGCGGTACATGCTCTGCCACCGTGTCATGCCCATCCCCCTCGCGGCTTCCACTGCAGCTGGGTCGATGCCCTGGATGCCTGCGACCGTGTTGCGCAGCACCGGGAGCGCGCCGTAGGCGACCAGCGCGATGATCGTAGGCTCCTGGCCGAGGTTGAGAAAGACGGACAGAAGCGCGAGGATGCCGATGCCCGGCACCGCCTGGCCGACGTTGGCCAGCAGGAACACCGGGAGTCGCACCGCTCGGCCGGCACCGGAGATCAGCACGCCGAAAGGGACCATGAGCGCGACCACCACTCCGAACGACACACCGGAGAGCACCAGGTGCTGGAGGAGCTTCGTCGAGAGGAAGTCGTAGTTGATGATCTGGTCGTCGGCGGGGGACCCGCTGATGGTGTGGTACAGCGCCGAGGCGATGCCAAGCCCGATGACCACAGCGATAGGGATGCTGAAGAGGCGCACCCGCGTGAGATCGATGGCGCGATGGCGTGGCACGGCGACCGAGCTCATTGCGAGGCACGCCTGATGACGTCTGCGTCGACCACGCCGAGGGCGCCGTCGGCGCCGAGTACCAGCACGCGTCCGTCGGGGGCGCGAAGCACGGCGTCGAGCGCATCGCGCAGGGTTGCGCTTGCATCGACGGTCACCTCTGGTGGCGGCGAGCCGTTGAGCGCAGCCAGCCCGACGTCACCGACGCTGATCAAGGAGAGGCGTCGCACCATGCGCGCCTCGCCGAGGAAGCCGGCGACGAAATCCGAAGCCGGGTGAGCCAGGAGCTCCGCGGGCGTGGCGTACTGCTCGAGATGGCCACCCTTGGAGAACAGCGCAACGCGGTCACCGAGGCGGATCGCCTCGTCGATGTCGTGGGTGACGAACACGATGGTTTTGCGCACCAGCTGCTGGAGGCGAAGCAGCTCGTTCTGAAGGCGTTCGCGCGCGATCGGGTCGATGGCTCCGAAGGGTTCGTCCATGAGCAGGATGTTCGGGTCGACGGCCAGCGCGCGGGCGACGCCGATGCGCTGCCGTTCCCCACCGCTCAACTCCGCCGGCAGCCTCTTTGCGTAGTCCGCCGCGGGAAGGCCGACAAGGTCGAGCAGTTCCTCCACCCGCGCCGCGGTGCGCTGCTTGTCCCACCCCTCCAGCCGCGGCACGGTGGCGACGTTCTCAGCCACCGTGTAGTGCGGGAACAACCCAATCTGCTGGATGACGTACCCGATCGAGCGGCGCAGCTCGTTGACATCGACCTTGGCCGTGTCGTTGCCGTCGATGCTGATGACACCCGTCGTCGGCTCGATGAGCCGGTTGATCATCTTCAGCGACGTGGTCTTGCCGCACCCCGATGGCCCCACGAAGATGACCGTCTCGCCCGAGGGTATCTCGAGCGTGAGCTCGTTGACCGCGTCCGCGTCGCCGTAACGCTTGGTGACGCGCTCGAAGGTGATCATGTCGCCGCCACCGTCACCCGGCCCTTGCCGAGGGCGCGCTGCACGGCCGCCAGGACGATGTCGGCAAGGATTCCGATCACCGCCACCGGGATGACCCCAGCCAGCACCTGCTCGATGGTGGTCGTGTCGCGGCTGAGCGCGGAGAAGATGGCGCGGCCGAGGTTGTTGGCGCCCACAGCAGCGCCGACGGTGGCGATGGCCACGATCATCACCGTCGCCTGGCGCAGGCCTCCAAGGATGACCGGGACCGCCAGCGGAAGCTGGATGCGGGTGAGCACCTGGCCCTGGCTCATGCCCATCCCGCGCGCCGCGTCGGTGACGGCCGGGTCCACCGAGGCGATGCCCACCCTGGTGTTGCGGACGATCGGCAGCAGTGCGTACAGGACGAGGCCGATGAAGACCGGCGGGTTGCCAAAACCAAACCAGATGGAGAGGAGCCCGAAGAGCGCGAAGCTCGGCACGGTGAGGATCGTGCTGGTGATCGCGAGGATGATCGTCGCGAAGCGATCCGACCGGGCTGCGGCGATGCCGAGCAGCACGCCGAGTACCGCCGCGATCAGCGCGCACAACCCGACGGTCTCGAGATGGACGACCACCTGGGGTCCAAGCGTGTCCCAATTGTCCAGGATGTACCGCAGGGTGCTCATTGAAGAGTCGTCTCGCTGCGGCGGCAAGTCCTGAGCCCGCGGGAACCCGCCTGTCCCCGCTGGGTCCCATCTTATAGACGATGCCACAGGCCCTTGCCTATCCCCCGGTCGGGTGACGCTAGAGACCGTCGTCGGAGGCGAATTCACTTCGCTGGAGACGACACCGCGCGGCTGGGGGTGCCCGAGGGGAACGCGGTTCCCCCTTCGTCCTTAGGCCGTGGCCATCGGCAGCGGCTGGAGCACGGGTTCGCCGTCTCCCAGGCCGGTGGGCAGCGGCTCACCCGCCGCGATCAGCCGTGCGTCCTCGGCGGCGATCGCGCGGAGCTCGATGATCAGCGACTCGATGAGCTGCTCCTGGGGCAACGAGGCGATCACCTTGCCGCCACGGTAGAGGATCCCTTTCTGGCGGCCGCCGGCGATTCCGATGTCGGCGTGCATGCCCTCGCCAGGTCCGTTGACCACGCAGCCCATCACCGAGACGTTGATGGTGCGGCGCACCTCACGCAGCGCCTCCTCGACGCGGGCCACCATCGGGAACATGTCGATCTCCAGGCGCCCGCAGGTTGGACAGGCGATGAGATTGGGCCCGCTCCCTTTCTCACTGAGGTTCTGAAGGATCTGCCGGCCCACCCGCACCTCGTCCTCGGGCTCTCCGACCAGCGATACACGGATGGTGTCGCCGATGCCCTCGGCGAGGAGGATCCCGATGCCCATCGCGCTCTTGACACTGCCCGACTCGACGGGGCCCGCCTCGGTGAGCCCGAGGTGCAATGGGTAGCGGTTGCCCAGCGCCGCGAACTTGCGATTGACGGCGATGTTGGTGAGCACGTCGCTCGCCTTCAGCGAGACCTTGAGGTTGCGAAAGTCGAGGTCTTCCAGGATCCGGATGTGGCCGAGCGCGGCCTCGACCATGTGGCCGGCCGCCTCGTCGATGCTGGTGCCCCGACCGCGCGCCAGGTCCTTGCGCTGGGGGATACTGCCGCTGTTGACACCGATGCGGATCGGCACATCGCGCGCCGCCGCCTCCCTGGCGATGTCGCGGACCTTGGCGGGGTCGGTGATGTTGCCAGGATTCAGCCGCAGGCAGGCGATGCCGGCCTCCAATGCGCGCAGGGCCAGCGGCGCGTCGTAATGGACGTCGGCGATGATCGGGATCGGCGATCCTTTGACGATGTCGCGCATCGCCACCCCTGCCTCCGACGTGTCGCAGGTGA
This sequence comes from Candidatus Dormiibacterota bacterium, assembly GCA_030948445.1. Next base: position 2,165 of record JALZAG010000239.1, on the reverse strand, counting down.
CCCGGATGATGTCGGCGCCGGCCTTGGCGGCGCGCTCGATCTGGGCGAGGGTTGCGCTGACGTCCTCGGTCTGGGTCTTGGTCATCGTCTGCACCGAGATCGGCGCCGCTCCGCCGACGACCACCCCACCCACGTTGACCGGCACCGTCGGCCGGCGGGTGATGGCACCGCTCATCCTGGCCTGCTCACGTCGCCGATGGTGACATAGATAACGAAGACGACCACCACGGCGAGACCAACCGCGTAGATGAGTGCCTCGCGTCGCGGGTCGAGCCGGCGGCGGCGCACCGCCTCGAGGAGGATCAGCGCCGCCTTGCCGCCGTCAAGGAAGGGAATGGGGAGTACGTTGACGAGGCCCAGGTTCAGGCTGATGAAGGCGATCCACTCAACCAGGGAGCGTCCGCCCTGGTGGGTGGCGGTGACTGTCTCTCGGACGATGCCCACTGGGCCGGATAGACCCTGCGGCCCGGTGATCCCCCCGCTCTTCGGATTGGTGATGAGATCCGCCAGACCGGAGAAGGTGCCGGTCACGAATGTGGGGATCTTGCCGAACCCGTCACCGAGCGCCTGCACCACTGGCTCCCCGTCGTAGCTGGGGTTCACCCCCAAGCGCCACGCGGCCTGGACGGCACCGGCCGTCCCGGGACCGTCCAGCACCTTGGGGGCCGTCAGGTTGGTGTACGAGGTCCCACGGCCGCCGTCCGCGCTGAAGACAAAGCCCGAGACGGTCGCGCCCGCGCCAGCCAGGAGCTGCGCGGGGTCGCCGGCTGGCAGTGGCTGGCCGTCAAGCGCGGTGACCACGAATTCGGCACCCACCGGGAGGTCGGAGAGGGACCGCACCCCGGCCCGGCTCGGACTCGACGCACCGGCGGTGGCCGGCTGAACACCATTGATGACGGTCAGTGACGGCCTGATCACCACACGATGCGAGGCGCTGCCTCGCGAGAACACCACCGTCATGGGCCGACCTCTCGAACGGTCCGTGGCGGCGTGCAGGTCGTTGATCACATCGGCCTGGGATCCGTGCCGGATCGGCTGACCATCCACGCTGAGGATCACGTCACCGTCCTGGAGCCCAGCCACCTGCGCGGCCGCCCCCGGCTGGACGCCGCCGGAGGTGGGCCACATCTCGATGCCGGTGAACAGCAGGCCCGCGAAGACCATGTTCGCCACGATGCCGGCCAGGATCGTCGCCAGCCGCTTGGGGATGGTGGCCCGGTAGAAGTTGCGCTCCCCAGCGTCTGCCTCGCCTTCGAGCCCCAGCATGCCGGCCATGCGCACGTATCCCCCGGCGGGCAGCACGCGCAGGGAGTAGGTGGTCTCGCCGACCGTCTTGGCGGCGATGCGCGGCCCGAACCCCACCGAGAACTCATCGACGCGGATGCCGCACAGCTTGCCAACCAGGTAGTGGCCGCCCTCGTGGACGAGCACCACGCTGAGAAGCACCAGGATGATGGCGCCGATGACGGTGAGAACGTCGAGGATCACGGCGCGCTGCCCACCGCGTCAAGGCAGGTGCTGGCAAACCGGCGCGCCCAGGCGTCCGTCTCGATGATGTCAGCGAGCGAGGGCGATGAGACCGCCGGCGCGGCGTGCACCGTTTCTGCCACGACTGACACGATCATGTCGTACCCGATGGCATGGGCGAGGAAGGCAGCCACCGCCACCTCGTTGGCGGCGTTGAGCGCTGCCGGCGCTACCCCGGCGCTCTCACCAGCCGAACGCGCCAGCGCGACCGCTGGGAAGCGGCGCGGGTCCACCTCGAAGAACTCCAACGGCGTGACCTCCGCCAGGCTCACCGGGGGAGCGATCCCCGGCAGGCGCATGCCATCGGCAATCGCCAAGGCGATCGGGACACGCATGTCCGGGATGCCCAACTGAGCAACGACGGCACCATCGACGAACTCAACAAACGAGTGCACGATGCTGGTCGGGTGGATCACCACATCGATGCCGGAGTAGGGGACGTCGAAAAGGTGGTGGGCCTCGATGACCTCCAGCCCCTTGTTCATCATCGTCGCCGAGTCGATGGTGACCTTCGGGCCCATGTTCCAGGTGGGATGGCGCAGAGCCTCGTCGACGGTGATGCTGGCAAAGCTGGCGGGGTCCCGCTCCCGGAACGGGCCGCCGCTGGCGGTGAGCACCAGCCGCCGCACACTGTCGGC
>JALZAG010000105.1 GCA_030948445.1 Candidatus Dormiibacterota bacterium | reverse complement strand
GTGTACGACGAGCAGGAGGAGGCGCTGGCGGTCTGCGGCGAGATCGAGATGCTGATCGGGCGAGAGGGGTTTTCCCTGAGCGACTGCGCTGTCCTCTATCGCACCAACGCTCAGTCCCGTGCTTTCGAGGATGTGCTGCTGCGCCGTGGGATCCCGTATCGGCTAGTCGGGGGGCTGCGCTTCTACGAGCGCCGCGAGGTCAAGGACGTGCTGGCCTACCTGCGCCTGATCAACAACCCGCGCGATGCTGTGTCGTTCGCGCGGGTGGTCAACGTGCCGAGGCGCAAGATCGGCGATCGCACTGTCGCCGAGGTGGAGCGCCTGGCCAGACGGAAGCGAATCTCGCCTTTCGAGGCAGTCGCCGTGTTGGACGGCAGCGCTGACATCACGGCGGCGGCGCGGACCGCCCTCGCCGACTTCGGACGGCTCATCGAGGGCCTGCGCGATCTCTCCGAGCGCATGCCGCTGCCGCAATTCCTCGACCGAGTACTCGATGACACCGGGTACGAGCGCGCGCTCCGCGATGGCACCCCGGAGAACGAGGAGCGCTGGGCCAACGTCAGTGAGCTCGTCGGTCTCGCTTCAGAGTACGCCGACGTGCCTCCGCCCGAGGGCCTCAGCCAGTTCCTCGAGAATGTTGCGCTCGTCTCCGACGTCGACACACTCGATGACTCGGCGACGGGCGTCACCTTGATCACACTGCACCAGGTCAAGGGGCTCGAGTTTCCCGTGGTGTTCCTTGCCGGGATGGAGGAGGGCTTGCTCCCTCACATCCGCGCCCTCGAGGAGGGCGACAGTGGGGTCGCCGAGGAGCGCAGGCTGACCTATGTGGGGGTCACGCGAGCGCAGCGCCGGCTGTACATCCTCCATGCATTCCGGCGGCACCTGTATGGCGCTCAGCACCTTGCGGAGGCGTCCCGCTTCCTCGCCGACCTGCCTCCCGCTCTGCTTGACATCGTGCGCCGGCCGGGAGCCGCAGTGCCGTCACCGCCACGCACGCCCGGGGCAGTGCGCGAGGCGGTGCACGCCCACGCGGTGCGCCCCAACCCCGTCGAGCTCGCACCGCAACGCTACAAGGAACGGGATCGCATCGCTCACCCAAAGCTTGGGCAGGGCACGATCCTCAAGAGCACGATGACGCGGTCCGGAGAGGAGGTGGTCATCAAATTCGACAGTGCTGGCATGAAGATCTTCGCGGTCGCGGACTCGGCGATCTACCCGGTCATCGACTGATCAGGTGAGCAGCACCCCGACCACTCCCAACGCCGCTCGCGATCGAGCCGCGGAGCTGCGCAAGGAGCTCGACAGGAATTCGCACCTCTACCACGCGCTCGACGATCCACAGATCACCGACGCGGAGTACGACCAACTCTTCCGCGAGCTGGTGGACCTCGAGAGCCGGTACCCCGGATTGCTGACGCCGGATTCGCCGACCCAGCGAGTGGGCGGCGCACCCCTGGACAGCTTCACCAAGGTGCGCCACCGCAGCCAGATGCTCTCACTTGGGAACGCCTTCAGCGCCGCCGAGGTCGAGGCGTTCTTCGCGCGCGCAGAACGCGGTGCGGGTCACGTCGACGCGTACGTGTGCGAGTTGAAGATCGACGGCCTGGCAATCTCGCTCACCTACCGGGACGGCGCCCTAGTGCGAGCGGCGACTCGCGGCAATGGTGTCGAGGGCGAGGATGTGACCACCAACGTCCGCACCATCCGCAGCGTGCCGATGCGCCTCCGCGACACTGCGGGTCTGGCCGCAGAAGTCGAGGTGCGAGGCGAGGTGTACCTCCCCAAGGCGCGCTTCGCAGCGTTCAACGCGCAGCTCGAGGAGGCGGGCAAGCCCACCTATGCGAATCCCAGGAATGCAGCCGCGGGAGCGGTGCGTCAGCTCGATCCCACAGTGACATCCAGGCGCGGCCTGTCCACCTTCATGTACCAGCTGGAGCCGCCGCAGGGCGCAACCAGCCAGGCGGACGTGCTCGACCTCCTCGAACGAGTGGGGTTCCGCGTCAACCCGCATCGACACGTGGCCGGGTCTGTCGACGAGGTGCTGGCGTTCATCGAGCACTGGTCAGAGAAGCGGCACGACCTCGACTATCAAACCGATGGCGTGGTCATCAAGGTGTCGTCGCTGGCGCAGCAGGATGAGCTGGGCAAGGTGTCGCGCTCGCCGCGGTGGGCGGTCGCGTACAAGTTCCCGCCCGAGGAAGTTGAGACCGAGGTTCTCGACATCGCCGTGCAGGTGGGTCGAACCGGGGCGGTCACTCCCGTGGCCCACCTGCAGCCTGTGTTCGTGGCCGGGTCGACCGTCCGGCGATGCACGCTCCACAACGAGGACGAGGTGGCGCGCAAGGACGTGCGCATCGGCGACACCGTGCTGCTACACAAAGCGGGTGACGTGATCCCCGAGATTGTTCGACCACTGCTGGAGAGGCGGCCCAAGGGGGCACGGCCGTGGGTGATGCCGAACAACTGTCCCGCCTGCGGCAGCGAGCTGGTTCGCGAGCCTGACGAGGTGGTGCGCCGCTGCGTCAACCCGCTCTGTCCGGCACAACGCCGCGAGCGGCTCCGCCATTTCACGTCTCGAGCGAGCATGAACATCGAGGGACTGGGCGAGGCGATCATCGACCAGCTCGTGGATGCAGGTTTCGTCGCAGATGCGGCCGATCTCTTCGGTGTGACGGTCGAGCAGCTGCTGACGCTGGAGGGGTTCGCCCCGCGCTCCGCGCAGAAGCTCCATGACGCCATCGCAGCGCGCAGGACCGTGCCGCTGCCGCGCCTGGTCAACGCACTCGGCGTGCCACACGTGGGCGAGCACACCGCGGCGTTGCTTGCGGCCCACTTCGGCTCGATGGAGGCGCTCGGCAGCGCGTCGGTGGCCGAGCTCACGGCGGTCGAGGGCGTCGGACCTGTGGTCGCCGCGAGCGTGGCGAACTGGTTTGCCGCCGGCGAGGGGCAAGACCTGGTGCGCCGCCTGGGAGGAGCGGGGGTGACCACGGAGCCGATCCGTGTCGCAGTTGGCGGCCCGTGGCGCGGTCAGTCCTGGGTGTTGACCGGGGCCATGGAAACCCTCACGCGACCCGAGGCTGAGGAACGCATTCGCGCCCTGGGCGGGTCTCCGTCATCCAGCGTCTCCAAGCGCACTCACACGGTGGTTGCCGGTGCCTCCCCAGGCACCAAGCTGGCGCGCGCCCAGGAGCTCGGCGTCCGAGTGCTCGACGAGCAGGCCTTCCTGGACGAGCTGGCTGCAGCAGGAGGCTGAATAGACTTCGAGGGAGTGAGCACGCAGACCGCGTCCCGGCGCGCCCGGCTTCTCGATAACCCCGAGCTGCTGCGCGCGCGCCTCCGCGCTGCCCCCACCGGCGCTGGGGTGTACGTGATGCGCGACCTCGAGGGACGGGTCACCTACGTGGGCAAGTCCGCCAGCCTGCGCAATCGCCTGCGCTCCTATTTCAGCGGCGTCGAGTCGCTCCCGGCGCGCACGCGGACGCTGGTCGATCGGGTCTTCGATTTCGAGGTGATCCCCTGCCTCAACGAGCGCGAGGCGCTGATCCTCGAGAACAGCCTGATCAAGCAGTACCGACCCCGATACAACGTGCGTCTCAAGGATGACAAGAGCTACCTGTACCTGAAGATCCCCAAACCGGGCTCGGGACCGGCCCACGCGCCCGGCACCGCGCGCGAGCAGATGCGCGCCCCCCGCGGTGAGCGTGGAGTGCTGGCGACCGAGTTTCCTCGGCCGTACTACACGCGCCGCATCGCCCGCGACGGCGCGCGGTACTTCGGTCCGTACACTAGCGCTCAATCACTGCGCAGCACGGTGAAGTCGCTGCGCACCATCTTCCCTTTCCGCACCTGCAGCGACGAGATCTTTCGTCGCGGCCGGGTCTGTCTCGACTACCACATCAAGCGGTGCAGCGGTCCCTGCGAGGCGCGCATCGACGGTGGCGACTACGCCACCCTCCTGGATCAGGTGGAGCTCTTCATGCAGGGGAGGAGCGACGCGCTCGACGCGCAGCTCCGCCGTCAGATGGAGGACGCCGCGGGGCGGCTGGATTTCGAGCTGGCGGCCCGCTTCCGCGACCGTCTGCGCGCCATCGATCGCATCGCCGAGCGGCAGAAGATGCTCACCGGCTCGCGCTCAGACCAGGACTGCGTGGCGGTGGCGCTCGAGGGCGGGCGCGCGATGGTGGCGCTGCTGGCAGTGCGCCGCGGTCGCGTCCTTGGCATGGAGACGCATGAGCTCGAGGGTGTCACCGACCTCAGCGCCGGGGAATGTCTCAGCGCGTTCGTCCCCCAGTACTACAGCAATGCCCCTAGTCTGCCGCGCACCATCCTCGTCTCGGATGGCGTCGAGGATGCCGTTGTGATCGCGGAGTTCCTGGCCGATCAGCGCGGCGGTCCGGTTGACCTTCGTCACGCGCGCCGCGGCACCGGGAGGGAGCTCGTCGAGCAGGCGCGGACCACGGCGCTCAGCGCACTGCGGCAGCGGCGCATCGTCGACGATTTCGATTCCGAGCGAACCGATGCGTTGCTTGTCGACCTGGCCCAGCGCCTGCGCCTGCCCGCGCCGCCGCGACGAATCGAGTGCTACGACATCAGCAACACCATGGGGACCAACTCGGTGGGTTCGATGATCGTCTTCGAGGACGGTCGCCCCCGGCCCTCGCACTACCGCAACTTCGGAATTCGCACGGTCGAGGGAAGCGACGACTTCGCCTCGATGGAGGAGACCCTCCGTCGTCGGTTCGCACGCCTGTTGCGCAGTCGAGCGGAGGGCGCCACAGCTGAGGATATCCCCGTCGATGACCCCGCGGGCAGCAACGGTGATGAGCGCGGCCGCGCGGCTGCCGACGACGGCGCGGACAACCGTGCCAGCGAGGACAGCTTCGGGGTCCTCCCGGACCTGGTACTCATCGACGGCGGCAAGGGGCAGCTCGGTGCTGCTCACCGGGTGCTGCGCGAGGCCGGGCTGAGCCAGGTGCCGGTCTTCGGGCTCGCCAAGCGCAACGAGGAGCTGTTCGCTCCCGGGCTCTCCCGCCCGACCATCATCGAGAAGGACAGCCCCACCCTGTTTCTCCTGCAGCGGGTGCGTGACGAGGCGCATCGCTTCGCGATCACCCATCATCGCGCGCGTCGCTCGCGAGCCGCTCTGCGCTCGCGGCTGGACTCAGTGCCCGGGCTGGGCCCGGTCCGCAAGCGCACCCTGTTGCGCCGCTTCGGCAGCATCGACGGGATCCGCGCCGCTACCGTCGAGACGCTGAGCGAAGAGGTGCCACGAACCGTCGCGCTCAGCATCAAGGAGCTGCTCTGAGCGGTTAGGCGGGGTGCGGTGGCGCCGGGCGCTGGGCGCCGGTCGGGGCCGCCTCGTTGGACAGGGCTCCGAAATCGTCGGACTGGATGCTGCCACGGATCAGTGGCGTCCAGCTCACCGCCATGCTCGCGCCCCCCGCCGGTGAGGTGCCGACCTCCCAGCGACCGCCGCTGGCGCCGAC
>JALZAG010000102.1 GCA_030948445.1 Candidatus Dormiibacterota bacterium | reverse complement strand
CCGGTTCGGGCACTGGAACCTCCGGGGTGGTCGCCGGCGACTCGGTGGGGACTTCGGCAGGTGTCTGTTCGGGGCTCGGTGTCGGAGCCACCTCCGGCGCCTCCTGTTCCGCAACTGCGGGGGCGGTTGCGCCCGCGGTGGAGCTCTGCGACTCGGCGGCGACAACCTCGGCGGCGCTGACCGCCGCGACGGCCTCCTCCCCCGCGGCACCGGCGAGCGAGCGCGCCACGTACACGGCGACGTCATCGACGGCGAGCCGTTCGCCCAGCTGCTTGCTGGCGATGCCCTCGTCGAACATCGAGAGGCAGAAGGGGCACGCGGTTGCCACCTTGGTGGCCTGGGTCGCTGCCGCCTGCTCCACCCGCTTGTGGTTGACCCGGGGCTGTTCCTCCTCCATCCACATGCGCCCACCACCCGCGCCGCAGCACATGCCCTCGTTGCGATTGCGCGCCATCTCCACGACCTTGAGTCCAGGGATCTGCTCGAGGATGTCGCGGGGCGGCGCGAAGATGTCGTTCCACCGCCCCAGGTAGCAGGAGTCGTGGTACGTGATCGTCTCCTCCTGCCGCTTGGCCTGGTCGAGGGTGATGCGGCCATCCGCGAGCAGGCGCTCGATCATCTGGGTGTGGTGCACGACCTCGTAGTCACCCCCAAAATCCTTGTACTCGTTGGCGAAGGTGTTGAAGCAGTGCGGGCACGAGGCGATGATCTTGCGCACGCTGTACTTCTTGAGCACCTCGACATTTTCCTTGGCGCGCTCCTGGAACAGGTACTCGTTGCCGATGCGCCGCGCGGGATCACCGCTGCACTTCTCCTCGGTACCAAGGATGGCGAAGTCGACGCCGCCCGCCTGGAGGATCTTCACCAGCGCGGTGGCGATCGTCTTGGCCCGATCGTCGAACGACGCTGCGCATCCCACCCAGTAGAGGTATTCAGTGTCCGGCTTGTCAGCAGCGAACTGCACGCCGAGGTCGCGCGCCCAGTCAGCCCGCGTCTGATGGGACAGACCGTACGGGTTGAACACGTTCTCGATGCCGCGCAGAGCGGTCTCCGCCTGCTTGGGCATTCGCGACTCGTCGAGCACCAGGTGCCGTCGCATCTCGATGATCTTGGGGACGTGCTCGATGAGCACCGGGCACTGGTCCATGCAGGCACCGCAGGTGGTGCACGCCCAGAGGGTGTCGTCAGCAATGGTCCCGCCAAAGAGCGGGCGCGCGCCGCCGTTGGACTCGACCGCCGTGGCCACGTCGTCGGGCGCGATCCACGAGGGCTGGAAGTGCCCAGGGAGATCGTGTAGGGCGCCGGCGTGGTGGTCACCGGTGGCCCACATCACCGCCCCGTCACCGGGAACGCCGTCGGGGTTTGCGCCCTGCGCGATATGGGCGTCGTGGGTGGTGGCGGGGTAGCCGCCCGCGATGTTCTCGTAGAGGTGGTCGCGCAGGTCGGTGATCAGCGTCTTCGGCGACAGCACCTTGCCGGTGTTGTACGCGGGACAGTGGGTCTGGCACCGGCCGCACTCGGTGCACGTGTACAGGTCGAGCATGTCCTTCCAGCTGAAGTGCTCGAGCGTGACGGGCCCGAAGTGCTGGTCTGCCTCGTTCTCGGCGTTCATCACGGCCTCGATGTCGAGGACCGGCAGCCGCCCCTTTGGCTTGGTCGACTTGAAGACCACGTTGGGAGCGGCACTGACGATATGGAGGTGCTTGCTGTAGCCGAGGTAGACAAGGAAGCCGAAGACGAGGACGAGGTGTCCCCAGAAGAAGAGCCCGTGCAGTCCGACGAGCACGTTGCTATTCGCGCCCAGCGGAGTGAAGAGCCGCGACACTGCGCTGGCGAACGGACGGTCGGCTGCCATCGCCTGCACCGGTGTGCCCTGGGCGATCAGGCTGGCGTAGTCAAGCGTCATGAAGACCAGCAGCGTCCCGATCCAGCAGAGGATCAGCACCGCGTCGCCGCGGTGGCTGCCACGGAAACGCGTGGGGTTGACGACGAGTCGATTGATCAGCGCGAGCGCCACACCGGCGAGCACGGCGACGCAGAAGATGTCCTGGGCGAAGGCGATGACGAACGCCGCCGGGACGTCGTTGAATCGGAAGCCCTGCCAGAGCGCTTCGACGATCGCCTGCGCGATGGCCG
>JALZAG010000082.1 GCA_030948445.1 Candidatus Dormiibacterota bacterium | reverse complement strand
ATCGACGTGGATCGGGTTGTGGTCCCCCGACGCGTCGGCGTACGCAGTGATCTGCTCCTGGGTCACCGTGCGACTCAGGGGGGTCATCTCGTCGCCGACGGCGATGGAGGTCAGCGTCGCTGCCTGCGCGTCAGTCATCGGATGATCATCAGGGAGCGGCCGCGACAGACGGTCTCGCCATCCTGCCTATGCGCCTCATGGTCGATACCCAGAAAGGTCATGCCGCGCTTCTCCTCGACGGATACGATGACGGCGGTGGCGTTGACGACGTCGCCTGCACGCACTGGGGACGGCCACTCGAACGACTGCTCACCGTGGACGAGGCCGGCGAGGTTGACCCCGACCTCCGCGTCGCCGAAGAGCTGGTAGAGCGTCGGGAAAAGACAATAGAACGCGGCGTACGTCGGCGGCACCGTCCCGTTGGAGAAGACCTCATCCGAGCCGGCGATAGCCTCGGCGAAGGCCTGCGCGCCAGTTCCGTCAACCACTTGGCGGGAGGCCTCGTAGCGTCGGCCCACGTGGCTCTGGTCAGGCATGAGGAACCTCCCACGCGCTGTCATCGGGCGTCACGCACTGACCATGCACCGTGGAGGGCAACGCGTCAAGCCGACCCAAAATTGACATCAGTGTCAACATTTCTGCGGGTGACTATAGCACCCGGGGGCGGCACGGTCCTGAGGGAGCGCCATGGTGCTCCAGCGGTCCCGCATCCTCAGGCGGCGCTGTGGTGCTCCAGCCATCCTGGCTCCGCAGCGATCTCCCCCACCACGGCACCTGCCCAGTTGCGCACCGGGGGTGCCGCGAAGCCCGCGAGCGACCCATGCCCCAGCTGGTCCTGGTCGAGCCATCCCAGCCGCTCGAGGGCTGCAAGGGCGACGGCGGACATGGCCAACTGATCCCCGGCCTCGAGCTTGATGGCCAGGGCTGGGCCGTCGGGGCGGCGGACGGCCACCCAGACACCGGCGGCGCCTCCCTTGGCAGTCATCCCGGAACCCGCCACCTCGAGGAGGGCTGTGTCGAACCGCTCACGGCCGGCGACCAGGTACGGGTGGCCGGCCATGGCTGCTTGGCAGAGCCGGAATCCAGGGTCGCCGGTCGCAGCCGCGAACATTCGGGCGAGGGCCTCCAGCCGCATGCCGTAGGTCGGCAGACCGCATCCGTCGATGCCGACGGGCGCAGCCGCGAGGTCCACGCCGGCGAGGTCGGCCATGATCCCCCGAATCTCGACCTGGAGCGGATGGTCGCCGTCGGCGTAGCCGTTGACGGGCAGGCTTCGCACTGCGCACACCGCGAGCATTCCGGCGTGCTTGCCCGAGCAGTTGTTGGTCAGTCGGCTGGGCCTTTCTCCCGCGGCGAGGATCGCCTCAGCGGACGGTTCGTCCATGGGCAGTTGCACCCCGCAGCTCAGGGAGTCCTCGTCCAGGCCGATGCGGGCGAGAAGCCGCCGCACCACCTCCACATGCGAGGTCTCGCCGCCGTGGGACGAGCAGGCTAGGGCGATCTCTTCTTGCGACAGGTCGAGGCCGGCACCCGCCAGCCGCACCAGCGGCAGAGCCTGGACCGGTTTGACGCAACTCCGCACCGTGGTCAGGGCGGTCGGGTCTCCGGCTGCGGCAATCAGGCGCCCGGCGCTGTCGACGACGGCGACGTGCCCTCGGATGACCGCCTCGGTCGCCGTCCCGCGACGGATCGTCGCGAGATGAGCCGGAAATGAGATGGGCACGGCCGGCAAGTGTTGCAGGCCGTGCCAACTCCGGGACGGTTAGACGAGCCCTGCCATGGCTGTCTGACGGTGGAACCGCACGCGGCAGCGCTGGCACCTGAACACCAGACGCAACCCCAACCTGCCGATCACCCCCGCCTCACGGTCGAGACAGTTCGGGCAGATCGCATGCTCTTCAGCGAACTCGGTGGGAACATCCTTCAGCGGCAACTCAACAGGCTTGTACTTCCTCATGGTGCGCATGGTAGCACTCTATGGGACAGTGTCAATATCAGCTTTAGCCCCAGTGCTGGGGTTGGGACGAGGGAACTCATGAGCCCGCTGAGGAGGCGACGCGGCGCCTCTGGGGCCGCCTGTCGGCTTTGACTGTGGACACCGGGCTTTGTTAGCCTCCGGCGCGGCCTGATCGTTGGGGGAACGGTCGAGACGTCCCGGCGGACGCTCCGTGAGGAGGGGGACACGATTCGCGGTAACCGGCATCGACTCATCCGACACGCATGGGTTCTTCTCGCGGCCGCCCTTCTCCCCGTGCTGGCACCGCGGGCATCCTCGCCCGTCTCGGCGGTGATCGCACCTCCGGCGGCCAACTCCGACATCATCCTCAGCGCTGTCATCGAGCGCCCGGCGGTCGTCCCCCCGATCGCGGCGCGGCCGGCGCAGTCCGTGGTCGTCGCCTCCGGCCAGACTGCGGAATCGATCGCCGTTGCGGACCATTCCGACGCTTCTGCGATCCGCTGGGCCAACGGACTCGCCACCGGCGTCGAACCGGCGGCGGGTACGGTCCTCTTGCTCCCACCCAGCGCCGGCGCGCTCGTCCCCGTGCTGGCCGACGAACGCCCCAGCCACTTCGCCAAGCGGCTCGGCCTCGATCCCCGGGTCATCCTCGATTACAACGCCCTCGCCAAGGACACGCCACGTCCAGCCGGCAGCTACCTGCAGGTACCGGTCAGCGCCGCTCCTGCCGGCGCCCTGGTTGGCCGCTACTTCTCGCGCGCGTCGGGAGGTCTTCCCTCGGTCTTCGAGGTCCACGCGGCCATCCCTGACGGCTTCCCCTACGGCCAATGCACCTACTACGCAGCATCGCGCCGCACCGTGTCATGGGCCGGCAACGCGGGCTGGTGGTTCAACGCGGCCAACGGCATCCGGCCCGAGGGTCACACCGCGGTGGCGGGCGCGATCGTGGTATTCCGCACCGGATGGTTCGGTCATGTCGGCATCGTGGAAAGCGTCAACCCTGACGGCAGTTTCGTCATCTCCGAGATGAACTACTACGGAGATGGCGGAGGATGGGGGCGCGTGGACCACCGCACCATCTCCCATGCCGATTTCTGGTCGGTCACCGGGTTTATCTACTGAGCCGGTAAGGACAGCCGGTGGGGCTGGGGCGCTGGTTTGCCACTGGTGGCGTTGGGCGAAGTGGTTCCTGCGGCCTTGGACGTATGCCAGCCCGGAGTGCCTTACCGGCTAACGCGTTCCGGCAGTTCCGCGATCGGCGGCGGAGTGCGGCGGGCACACAGGGCTCCAGCTGAATCTGAACGGCGCACGAACGTGCGCCTCTGAGGTTGAAGCAGGAGTCCTGTGTGCTCGCCGCACTCCGCCTACCTTCAGGCGACTAGCCGGAAAAGCGGTAGCCGATCCCTGGCACTGAGTGGATGTACGTCGGCTTCTCTGCGTCTGGTTCGATCTTCCTGCGGAGTCGGTAGACGTGCGCGTCGACGGTGCGTGTCTCGATCTCGACCTCGTAGCCCCAGACGCGTCGGAGCAACTCGCCGCGGCTCATCACCTGGCCGGGCCGCGAGGCGAGCAGCGCGAGGAGGTTGAACTCGGTCAGGGTGAGCATCACCTCTTCGCTGTCGCGGAACGCCTGGCGGCGGCCGAGGTCGATGGTGAGGCCTGGGAATTCGAAGCGGTCGCGCGGTTGCTCCTGCGACGAGATCTCACTGCGACGCAGGTGCGCACCGATGCGCGCCATCAGCTCGCGCACCTCGAAGGGTTTGGTCACGTAGTCGTCGGCGCCGAGCTCGAGACCGACAACGACGTCGATGGTGTCGGCCTTGGCCGTCAGCATGATGATCGGGACGCGGGACCCCTCCGAACGCAGGCGCCTGCAGACATCGAGGCCACTCATGCCCGGCAGGTTGATGTCGAGGATGATCAGGTCCGGGTTCTGCTCGCGCGCCGCCGCCAGCCCATCGACGCCGTTGGCGGCCTCGAGAAGGGTGTGGTTCTGAGCACTGCACGCGAGCCGGACTACCTCGCGGCTGGGGGCGTCGTCCTCGACGATGAGGATGGTCTTTCCGGCTCCGGTCATGAGGCTTCGGTCTCCAGGTACGTGGCGATCCTCTGCACGAAGTTCGCCACCTCGATCGGCTTAGAGATGTATCCCGAGCAGCCGGCGGCGAGGGCCTCCTGCTCGTTGCCCTTCATGGCGTTGGCGGTGAGTGCGACGACGGGGACGGACGAGGTCTTGGGGTCTGACTTGAGCATGCGCGTGACGGTGAGGCCATCGATGCCCGGAAGCTCGATGTCCATCAGCACGAGATCGTAAGTGGAACTCCGCGCCTTGTGCAGACCCTCATTTCCATCGACGGCGATGTCCACCTCGAACCCGTTGCCGGTGAGGACCATGGTGGCCAGCTCGCGGTTGCTGCGATTGTCCTCGACGAGCAGGATGCGGTTGTGCTCATGACCGTTGGACGTCTGTAGGCCACCGAGGGGAAGTCGGAATGTGAACACGGATCCGGACCCCGGCTCGCTCTCGAGCTCCATCCGGCCGCCGTGGAGCTCGACGATGCGCCGCGTCAGCGACAGTCCGAGCCCGGTGCCCTCCACCTGACGGGTGGTGGCACTGTCCACCTGGTAGAACTCGTTGAAGATGCGCTCGTGGTGTTCTCGGGGGATGCCGACACCGGTGTCGCCGACCTCGAGGCAGAGCGTGTCCTCGCCCTCTGCCCGTGCCTTGACCCAGACGCGGCCTCCCTGCGCAGTGAACTTGATGGCGTTGCTGAGCAGGTTGTAGAGCACCTGCTTGAACTTGCTCTTGTCGGCGCGGAGCATCAGGTCCTCGGGGACGACGTCGATGGCGAGGTCGATATCGCGTCGCTCGCTCAGCGACTTGATGACGTTGTGCACCTCGCGAACAGCGTTGTTGACGAAGAAGTCGTCGTAGCTGAGCTCCATGCGCCCCGCCTCGATCTTGCTGAGGTCGAGGACGTCATTGACCAGCTCGAGCAGGTGCTTGCCTGAGGTGTGGATGTTTTCGAGGCACTCGTGACGCTGGCCCTCCTCGAGCGCGACCAGGTTGTCCTTCAGGATCTCGCTGAAACCGAGGATGGCATTGAGCGGGGTGCGCAACTCGTGGCTCATGTTGGCGAGGAATTCGCTCTTGAGCCGGGAGATCTCGTTGATCTGCGCATAGCTGCGCTCGAGCTCGCGCTTCTGCTCGGCGATCTGGGCCAGCTGCACGGTCTGGCGCTCGTGCAGTCGCGCGTTGTCGATCGAGATCGCTGCCTGGTTGGCGATGACCTGCATCAGCGCCTGCTCGACGGTGGTGAAGGGACGCACCTCGCGCCGCGCCATGGTGAGCGCCCCCACCAGCCGCTGCGGTGACTGAAGGGGCATCACCAGGCAGCTCCGAGGAGCGTGCGCCATGGGCAGGTTCTTGAAGCGGCTGTCCTTGGTGGCGTCGGCCACCGACACCACCTTGCGGCGCTGGGATGCCCAGCCGACGATTCCCTCGCCAAGCTCGAAGGTCGCCACCTGGGCGACGGACTCCGTGAACGGAAAGGTGGCGATGGCGCTGAGGCTCCTGCCGTCGTCATTCAGAAGGAAGACGGTTGCGGCATCGCAGGCCACCAGATCGGAGGCGGCCTTCAGCATAAAGTCGATCGTCTCTTTCAGCTCCAAGCTGGAGGTGAAGAGATTGCCGACCTGACCGAGCAGGTCGACAATGACCTTGTCGTCCATGGCCGGGCGAGTATAAGGGCGCCCCGGCCTCAGCAGACCACTTTCGCGGCTTTCGGCACTCGCCAATAACCGAAGGGGAACTCAGTTCCCATCGCCAATTCCGTCGGCGCAGGCGACTTCACGTCGCCGGAGCCGACACCGCTGAGCTGGGGGGAGCCCGAGGGGGGAACGCAGTTCCCCCTTCGCCTACTTGCGGGCTTTGATCTCCTCGATCACCTGGGGCAGGATCTTGAGCGCGTCGCCGACGACGCCGAGGTCGGCGAGCTTGAAGATGGGCGCGTCCCCGTCACGGTTGATGGCGATGATCGTCTTGGCGCCCTTCA
>JALZAG010000045.1 GCA_030948445.1 Candidatus Dormiibacterota bacterium | reverse complement strand
GCGGTGATCATGGGCGAGTACCAGCACCTGCAGGAGGGCGACACCGTCCGCACCACCGGGCGCATCGCCGAGGTTCCGGTCGGCGACGAGCTCATCGGCCGCATCGTCAACGCGCTGGGCGAGCCGCTCGACGGCAAGGGTCCCGTGGAGACCTCGCAGAACCTTCCTCTCGAGCACGTCGCGCCGGGCGTCATCTACCGCCAGGCGGTGACCACGCCGATGCAGACCGGGATCAAGGCCATCGACGCGATGTTCGCCATCGGCCGCGGTCAGCGCGAGCTGATCATCGGCGACCGCCAGACCGGCAAGACCCAGGTGGCGCTCGACGCCATCATCAACCAGAAGGACAGCGGGATCATCTGCATCTACGTGGCCATCGGCCAGCGGCGGCAGACGGTGGCCCAGGTGGCTGCGCGCCTCGAGGAGGCCGGCGCGCTGCAGAACACGATCATTGTCGCCGCCACGGCGAGCGACCCCGCGCCGATGCAGTTCATGGCCCCCTACGCCGGCTGCGCCATGGGCGAATACTTCATGCAGAAGGGCCAGCACGCTCTGATCGTCTATGACGACCTCAGCAAGCACGCCCAGGCGTACCGCCAGCTCTCCCTTCTGCTGCGTCGCCCGCCGTCGCGTGAGGCGTATCCCGGGGACGTCTTCTACCTGCACTCGCGCCTGCTCGAGCGCGCCGCGCGCATGAGCGACAAGGAGGGTGGGGGCACGCTGACCGCGCTGCCGATCATCGAGACGCAGGCCAACGACGTGTCGGCCTACATCCCCACCAACGTCATCTCCATCACCGACGGGCAGATCTTCCTGGAGTCCGACCTCTTCAACGCCGGCATCCGCCCCGCCATCAACGTCGGCGTGTCGGTGTCGCGCGTCGGCTCGGCCGCCCAGACCAAGGCGATGAAGCAGGTCGCCGGTCAGCTCAAGCTCGACCTCGCCCAGTACAACGAGCTCAAAGCGTTCGCGCAGTTTGCCTCCGACCTCGATAAGCGCACCCGCGCCACCCTCGATCGCGGCCAGCGCATGACCGAGCTCCTCAAGCAGCCAGCCAACTCCCCGGTGCCCTTCGCGCAGCAGGTCATCGCGATCTTCGCCGGCACCAAGGGATATATGGACGACGTTCCGGTCGAACGTGTCGGGGAGTTCGAGAAGGGCCTGCTTCGCTACCTGAGCAGCGAGCAGCCGGCCATCGAGAAGGACATCGACGAGAAGCAGCAGCTGACCGCTGAGACCGAGAAGGCCCTGGTCGCGGCGGTCGAGAAGTTCAAAGAGAGCTTCGCGGGCTAGATGGCGTCTCTTCGCGACCTTCGCCGGCGCATTCGGAGCGTCAAGAACACGCAGAAGATCACCAAGGCGATGGAGTTGGTGGCTGCCGCGAAGATGCGGCGCGCCCAGGAACGCGTGGAGGCGGCGCGCCCCTACGCCGAGGAGATCACCAACGTCATCGCTGACATCTTCAGGCGCGACCCGGAGTACAAGCACCCGTATCTCGAGGTTCGTGATGTCAAGAAGCGGCTGGTGGTGCTGATCACCACGGATCGCGGACTCGTGGGTGCGCTCAACGGCAACAACATTCGCCTCGCCCTGCGCGAGATGAATGAGTCTCCCGGCGCTGCCTCGGTCGTGACCATCGGGCGCAAGGGGCGCGACACGATGCGCCGGCTGCGCAAGGAGCTTGTTGCCGACCGCAGCGGGCTCGGCGACCGCCCCTCGATGGGCGACGTCCTTCCCGCCATCCGTGTGGCCATGGAGCAGTACGAGAACGGTGACGTCGACCAGGTGGACCTGGTGTACGCGCAGTTCATCAGCGCGGGCCGCCAGCGCGCGGTGGCGCGGCGCCTGCTCCCGCTCGAGGTTCCGGAGGCGACAGCCAAGCTGGCCGCCGACTTCATCTACGAGCCCGAGCCCAAGGACGTGCTAGATGCGCTCCTGCCCAGGTACGTCGAGTCGCAGATCTACCAAGCGCTGTTGGAGAACGTGGCCAGCCAGCAGGCGGCGCAGATGGTGGCGATGCGCAACGCCTCCGACAACGCGAACGACCTGATCCAGGACCTCACCTTGACCGCCAACACGGTGCGGCAGAGCACGATCACAACCGAATTGATGGAAATCGTCGGCGGCGCAGCCGCGCTGGCGGGCTGAGACCCGCGGGCAGAAGGAGAGCAGAGATGGCAGTGGCCGCCAAGAAGAGCGACAAGAAAGCGGGCGTTGGCACCGGCACCGTGGTACAGGTGATCGGCCCAGTCGTCGATGTGGAGTTCGAGGGCGATCGGGTCCCGGACATCTACTACGCGCTCGAGCGCATCCGTGAGGACAAGACGCGGCTGGTGCTCGAGGTGCAGCAGAACCTCGGCAACGGGACCGTGCGCACCATCGCCATGAACACCACCGATGGATTGCGTCGTGGCGACACATTCGAAGACACCGGGGGGCCGATCCAGGTGGCGGTGGGGCGCAAGACGCTGGGGCGCATGTTCAACGTCATCGGCGAGCCCATCGACGGCAAGCCGGCGCTCAAGGACGCGCCGCTGGCGTCGATCCATCGCCTGGCTCCGCCGATCGACGAGCAGTCGACCGAGCAGGAGATCCTCGAGACCGGCATCAAGGTCATCGACCTGATCTGCACATTCAGCAAGGGCTCGAAGATCGGTCTCTTCGGCGGTGCCGGTGTCGGCAAGACGGTCATCGTGCAGGAGATGATCAACAACATCGCCAAGGAGCACGGCGGTTTCTCGGTGTTCGCCGGCGTCGGGGAGCGCACCCGCGAGGGACGCGACCTCTACGGCGAGATGGAGGAGTCCGGCGTCCTCGACAAGACCGCGCTGGTCTTCGGCCAGATGAACGAGCCACCGGGCGCGCGCGCTCGCGTCGGCCTGACCGGCCTCACCATTGCGGAGCACTTCCGCGACGAGGAGAAGTCCGACGTTCTCCTCTTCATCGACAACATCTTCCGCTACACGCTCGCCGGTGCCGAGGTCTCGGCGCTGCTCGGGCGCATGCCCAGCGCCGTCGGCTACCAGCCGACCCTCGGGACTGAGATGGGTGATCTGCAGGAGCGCATCACCTCGACCAAGGACGGTTCGATCACGTCGGTGCAGGCCGTGTACGTCCCGGCTGACGACTTCACGGACCCGGCGGTGGCGACGACCTTCGCTCACCTCGGATCGACGGTCGCCCTGAGCCGCGGTCTCACCGAGATCGGCATCTACCCTGCGGTCGACCCGCTGGAGTCCTTCAGCCGCGCCCTCGACCCCACGGTGGTGGGCGACGAGCACTACCGGGTCGCCCAGGGGGTCAAGCGCGTGCTCCAGGAGTACAAGGAGCTGCAGGACATCATCGCCATCCTCGGCCAGGAAGAATTGAGCGACGACCAGAAGGTGACCGTGCAGCGTGCCCGTCGTGTGCAGCGGTTCCTCTCCCAGCCCTTTTCCGTCGCCCAACAGTTCACCGGCCGCGAGGGCAAATACGTTGCGCTCGAGGAGACTGTGCGCGGCTTTGCGGAGATCCTCGACGGCAAGCACGACGACCTTCCTGAGGACGCCTTCTACATGGTCGGAACCATCGACGAGGCGATCGAGAAGGCCAAGGAGCTCGGCGGCGGCGAGGATGAGAGCGCCCCAGACGACAAGCCTGCCGGCCCGCAGGCCGAAGACAGCGACGAGGACAGCGACGCCGAAGGCGACGGCGAACAGCCGAAGGGAAGCGCTGACACCGACAAGGACGGAAGCGAGTCAAAGGAAGAGAAGCCGAAGGGCAGCGCCACGGCGGCCAAGGCGGATCAGTCAAAGGACAAGGACAAGGACAAGGACAAGGAGCCGAAGGGGCGCGCCAAGCCGGTGGAGGACGCCGAGCCCGAGGAGGGCGGCGAGACGTCAGGGGACTCCGCCGACAAGCCAGCCAAAGGTGAGGCGACCACCTCCACCACGGACGACGCACCGGCCAAGACTGCGGACGAGGCCAAGAAGGGCAAGGCGGACACGAAGTCCAAGGACGACGCCAAGTTCAAGGGCGGCGCCAAGCCGAAGGGGACCAGCAAGGACGGTTCCCAGGGGAAGTCCAGCTAGGTGGCCAACAAGCTGCAGGTGGAGCTGCTCACCGCCGAGGGCCACGTGCTCAGCCAGCAAGCGGACTTCGTCGTCGCACCTGGGCTGGAGGGTGACCTCGGAGTGCTGCCCCGGCACGTCCCGCTGCTGACACCGCTGCGCACCGGGGAGATCATGGTGCGCAACGACGGCCATGAGGACTTCTTCTTCGTGGCCGGCGGCTTCCTGGAGGTGATGCCGGACAAGGTGGTCATCCTCGCCGATGTGGCAGAGCGGGCCGAGGACATCGATGAGGCCGCCGCCGAAGAGGCGCGCAAGGCAGCGCAGGACGCGCTCGCCCAGGACGAGGGCGACGCCGACGCTGCTGCCCAGCTGGAGCGCGCCATCTTCCGCCTGCGCGTCGCCGAGGTTCGCCGCCACCACCGCCGCGACCGACGGGGCGACTGAGGGTCAGATCGCGCGCATCCGGTTGTTGCGCGGGTTGTGCTCCACCTCGGCGAGGCCCAGGCGTTCGAGCAGCGGTGGCAGGTACATGCCGAACCGACCGCGCAGGCCCTTCTTGAGGCCATACCACCCGCCCACCGGGTTGTCCACCGAGCGTCCCCACGCCTCGACCGTCCCATCGGCGGCCGGCTTCTGCTCGTCGGCGCTGCCCAGCGGCACCCAGTCGCCCTGGCTCTTCAACCAGGCGTACAGGTCCTCGATGCAGCCCAGCTGGTAGCGGAGCTGCGTGGTTCCCACCTGGCAGACGAGCGCAGGCGGATCGAGGCTCTCGTCGCGATACATCATGTACTCAGAGGAACCGCTTGGTGTAGTCAGCCTCCAGGGATCATCCTTGGTGCCCTGACCCCTGCCGGATTCGCTAGCCATCACTCACCCCACTCTCAGGCGGAATCGCCAAGCGCAGTCTATCTCGGTAGGCTTGCCCGGCCATGGACAGCCCACCCGGCCTGGACCTCCCTGCTCTTGCGTCGTTCCTCGACTCGAGAGGCGTGGCGACAACCGGTCAGCTGCACGCGGAGGTGATCGCGGGGGGGCGATCGAATCTCACCTACACGGTGAGCGACAACGTCAACCGTTGGGTGGTGCGGCGTCCGCCGCTCGCCCACGTGCTGCCCACTGCGCATGACATGGCGCGTGAGTGGCGCGTGATCAGCGCTCTGCAGAACACCGAGATCCCAGTGCCGCGAGCGGTGGTCCTCTGCGAGGACCTCGCGGTCATCGGTGCGCCGTTCTACGTCATGGACTTCGTCGAGGGGCACGTGGTGCGCGACCGTCTGCCTGACCAATGGCCGGGAACGCCAGCCACGGCGTCGGCGATGTCGACGGTGCTGGTCGACACGCTCCTGAAGCTGCACGCGGTGGCTCCCGAGGAGGTCGGTCTGGGCGACTTCGGTCGCCCGCAAGGGTTTCTCGAACGCCAGGTGCGCCGCTGGTGGCAGCAATGGGAGGCGTCGAAGACACGGGAGCTACCCGCGATCGATGAGCTGCACCGCAGGCTGCTGCAGGCGATCCCGTCGCAGTCGGCGCCCGGCATCGTTCACGGCGACTACCGCTTCGACAATGTCATCTACGCGCCTGACGACCCCTCGCGGGTTGTCGCCGTCGTCGATTGGGAGATGAGCACGGTCGGCGACCCACTGTGTGACCTCGGTCTGCTGGTCGTGTACTGGGTGACCGACTCGAGCGACCCGGCAGCATACGCACTGCCCAGCGAGCGAGTCAGTCTCGGGGAGGGCTTCCCGACGCGCGAGCAGATGATCGCGCGCTACGCGGCGGCGAGCGCGCGCGACCTCACCAACCTCGAGTGGTACGTTGCGCTCGGGCACTACAAGCTGGCGATCATCGCCGAGGGCATCAACGCGCGCTTTCTTCTCGGCATGACAGTGGGGGAGGGGTTCGAGGCCATGGGTCCGGCGGTGCCGCTGATCGTCGAAGCTGCGTTGGAAAGAGCGAGCGTATCCGGTCTCGCCGGGCTCTCAGGAGGAAGCTGATGGACTTCGCGTACGCGCCCCGCGTGCTCGAGTTGCGCGAGCGGTTGTGGGACTTCATGAATACACACGTGCTGCCGGCCGAGGAGCGGTACTTCACCGAGTTCTCCGCGGCCACCGTTCCCCACCACATCTCACCCGTGATGGAGGAGCTCAAGGCAGAGGCGCGGTCGCGCGGGCTCTGGAACCTGTTTCTCCCCGACGAGCGCTTCGGCGCCGGCCTCACCAACCTGGAGTACGCGCCGCTCGCGGAGATCACCGGCCACAGCCTGATCGCACCCGAGACCATCAACTGCTCGGCCCCGGACACCGGCAACATGGAGGTGCTCGCCCTGTTCGGCACGCCGGAGCAACAGGAGACGTGGCTCAAGCCGCTGCTTGCCGGCGAGATCCGCTCGTGCGTGGCGATGACTGAACCGGATGTCGCCAGCAGCGATCCGACCAACATCATCACGCGAATCGAGCAGGACGGCGACGACCTGATCATCACCGGACGGAAGTGGTGGACCAGTGGTGCGGCCCACCCAATGGCGCGGGTGGCACTGCTGATGGGACTGAGCGACCCCGACGCAGAACCGCACCGACGCCACTCGTTCGTGCTGGTGCCGATGCAGGCGGACGGTGTGCGCGTGGTCCGCCAGCTGCAGGTCTTCGGCTACGACGATCCGGGCAGCCATTGCGAGGTCATGTTCGACGAGGTTCGCGTTCCCAGTGCCAACCTCATCGGGGAGCGCGGCGCGGCATTTGCCATTGCCCAAGCCCGGCTTGGACCGGGTCGAATCCACCACTGCATGCGGGTGATCGGCACCGCAGAGCGCGCCCTCGCACTGATGTGCGAGCGCGCCCGCACCCGGACCGCGTTCGGCAAGCTGCTCGCGGAGCAGGGTGTTGTGCAGCAAGCGATCGCACGCTCGCGTGTCGAGCTCGAACAGGTGCGCCTGCTGTGTCACAAGGCGGCCTGGCTGATGGACACTGAGGGGACCAAGGGCGCGCGAAGCGAGATCGCCGCGATCAAGGTTGCGGCGCCCCAGGTGGCCTGCGACATCGTCGACCGTGCCATCCAGGTGCACGGCGGTGCCGGTATGAGCAACGACGTGCCGCTGGCGAGGATGTATGCGTGGACGCGTGCGCTGCGGATCCTCGACGGCCCCGATGAGGTGCACC
>JALZAG010000041.1 GCA_030948445.1 Candidatus Dormiibacterota bacterium | reverse complement strand
GTGCAGGGCGGCGCGCGCCGGGTGATCGTCGGGGTCGGCGGCAGCGCGTCGACCGACGGCGGTGCGGGAGTCCTCAGCGCGCTCGGCGCGCGGCTGCTCGACGGACGCGGTCGAGCGATCGGCCCCGGCGGACAGGCGCTTGCCAGCCTCGCTGAGGTGGACCTCTCCGCAATCGCCCCCCGCCTGCGCGGCACCGTGATCGACGTCGCGGTCGACGTGCGCAATCCCCTGACTGGTCGGGACGGCGCGGCCCACGTCTACGCCACCCAGAAGGGAGCTGACGCGCTTCAGGTGGCGGCGCTCGACGCCGGCTTGCGCCACCTCGCGATCCTGGTGGAGCAGGCGGCGGGGCGCCCCGGGCTCGCCGAGCAGGCGGGGACGGGGGCTGCGGGCGGCGCCGGCTTCGCACTGGCCGCGATCGGCGCTCGCCTCACCGGGGGCGCCGCGCTGGTGTGCGAGCAGGTCGGCCTCGACGCTGCCCTGCAGCGCGCGAGCCTGGCGATCACCGGCGAGGGCCGGCTCGATGGTCAGACCGCCGAGGGCAAGGCGCCTGCGGAGGTCGCTCTGCGGGCCGCCCGCGCCGGTGTCCCGTGCATCGCGGTCTGCGGAAGCGTGGCCGGGGGCAGCGAGCTGTTCACCGCGGCGATCGCGCTCGACCAGCTGGGAGAGGACTCGCGGCGCCACGTGCGCGCACTGCTCCGCGTGGCCGGAGCCCAGGCGGTGAGGTCGATCGTCTAGTCCCGTCCGTAAACGGGGCTGAGCCACTCCGCGTACTTGTCGTTACCGCCGGAGACGATGGCGTTGTAGATGTCCTGGATGCGCATGGTGACCGGACCGGGCTCGCCATCGCCGATGCGGCGACGGTCGATCTCGATGACCGGAGCCACCTGGGCGCCGGTGCCGCACATGAACACCTCGTCCGCGGCGTACAGCTCGCTCCGGTCGATGGAACGCTCAACCACGTCGAGGCCGAGCTCCTCGCGGGCCAGGTGCATGAGGCCCTGGCGGGTGATCCCCTCGAGGATGTTGTCGCTGGGCGGCGGCGTGTAGATGGTGCCCTGGCGAACGATGAAGATGTTCTCCGCGCTCCCCTCGGCGACATGCCCATCCATGGTCAGCAGGATGGCCTCGTCGAAGCCGTTCTGGAGCGCCTCCGACTTGGCCAGCGCGCTGTTCACATAGAGGCCGGTGCACTTCGACCGGGCCGGTGCCATGGTGTCATCGATACGGCGCCAGGAGCTGACCATGCAGCGGATCCCGTCGGTGCCGACGTAGTTGCCGATCGGCGCAGTGCAGATGGCGAAGCTCTCCGGCACATCGTGGAGCTTCACGCCGATGATCTCGGCGGACTTGAAGATGATCGGACGGATGTAGACATCCTCGCGGTAGCGGTTGCGGTGGAGAAGGTCGTTGGTGATTGCGCAGAGCTGGTCGGTCGGCAGCGGCACCTCCATCTGCAGGACACGAGCGTTGATGCGCATGCGATCGAAGTGCTCGGGCATGCGCAGCGTGTAGAGCTGCTCGCGCTCGGCATTCCAGTAGGCGCGGATCCCCTCGAACACACCGGTCCCGTAGTTGAGCCCGTGGGTGAGGAGCCCGACCCTGGCCTCGTGGTACTGGCAAACGCGGCCGTCGAACCAGATCCAGGAGCTTTCGCGGCGGGTCACCGCATCGGGCGAGGCGGGTGTTGCGGTCTGGGCCATGCGGGCAGCGTACAACCCGAGGTAGGCAGCCGGCGCTCGTGGACCACGCAGGCCGCCAAACCGTTGGCCAAGAACCGCTCTGATATGCTCGGCATCCGTTAAGAACTGACCGACATTGTTGCCCGCCGCGCCTGGAAGGGTTGCGAGGTCAGGGACGTGGAGGAGTCATGACCGACGTTGTGAAAGCCCAGCGTGTCGCGCTGCCAGAGGCTCGATCGCTCCGCTGGAACCCCAGCCCTGAGGAGCTCCGCGAACTCACCTCGCAGATGCCCAACGCGCGCCTGACTGAGTTCGACAACTACAACGTGCAGACCAAGGTGGTCTCCCGCAGCAAGACAAGCACCTACATCATCACCGACCGGCCCGAGGAGCACACCGACCAGACGCTCTCGCGCGAGGTCGGTCGCAACATCGCCGAGCTCCAGGACGCGCACATCCGCGACCGCGACATGGTGGTGGTCGACGGCTACATCGGCAA
>JALZAG010000040.1 GCA_030948445.1 Candidatus Dormiibacterota bacterium | reverse complement strand
GAGGATCGCGAGCGAATGGCGCGCGACCTGCACGACACCGTCATCCAGCGTCTCTTCGCCACCGGCCTCGGGCTGCAAGCGCTGACCCATCGCGCTGCGCCCGACATCGCCGATCGCATCCAGGACGCAGTCGACGACCTCGATGCCACCATCCGCGAGATCCGCGGCGTCATCTTCGCCCTGCAGGCCCACGAGCAGGGTGAGCAGAGCCTCAGGGTTCGGGTGCTCGCGCTGGCAACCGACATGACCGCGGTGCTCGGGTTCGTGCCTCGGGTCCATTTCGACGGCCCCGTGGATGCGGTCATCAACGAGGCGCTGGGGAGTGACCTGCTCGCGGTACTGCGGGAGCTGCTCAGCAACGTCGCCCAGCACGCCGGCGCCGCCTCGGCTGACATCTACATCCTCGCCGGGTCGGAGATCATCCTGCGGGTCGAAGACGACGGCAAGGGGCCTGGCCCGGTTCGAGCGGGCGGCAACGGCCTGAACAACCTCCAGGCCAGGGCTCAGGGATACGGAGGCAGCTCAGCCCTTGCTCGCAGAGAAGGGCGGGGCAGCCTCGCAGAGTGGCGGGTGCCGCGTCCGGTGCCTACCGAGGAGCGGGATCCGACGCCGGGCTGAGCGAACCCCGGCCGCTCAGGCAGCCTGTGCGTGCTCGAGGTTGGCGGCGGTGCGGCGGAGGAAGCTGCGCACGCAGGCCTCGGCAATGCGGTGCAGCACAAAGCGGTTCGCCACTCGTCCCACCGCGCCCAGGGGGGGCTCGTAGCGGCCCATGAGGGTCAGCATGACCTGGTCGGGTCCCATCGGCATGATCTCGAGGTCGGCGTCGAGCGTGGGGAAGAGACGCTCGGCTCCGGTCGCCCACCAGCTCAGTGGAATCACGACGCCTTCGCCGCGCGAGGTCGGGGTGCCCAGGTCGATGTGCACGCGCTTGCGGACAGTCAGCTCGCCGCCGGCCGCGCTGACCGTCAGGAACAGACGCTCTCCCTCCGCGTATGCGGCGGTTGCGTCCGCAGCCAGCCAGCGTGGGCGCGGCTCCAGGAGACGACCACGCACCACCGCATACGGCGCCTTGACCTGGATGAAGTCCTGGATGAGCATCGCGCAAGCATCGCGCGCCCTGCCCGGCGTGGACACCAGCCAAAGCCACCAAAACCCGGGTCCTTTGGCACATGCGCTGCTCTGAGCGGCTCACTACAGTGCACCCCGATGACGTCGACGCGTATCCGTGTCCTGCTGTGCGATGACCACGAGTTGGTCCGACGTGGCCTGCGCGCGCTCCTCGAAGCGGACCTCACTCTCGATGTCGTCGGCGAAGCAGCATCTGCTGACGAGGCAATCGCCAGTGCGAGCAGTTTGGAGCCCGACGTTGTCGTCATGGACGTGCGCATGCCGGGCCGCTCGGGGATCGAGGCATGCCGGGAGATCAGATCCGCGCGCGAACAGACACGCGTCCTGATGCTCACCTCGTTCGCCGATGACGAGGCGCTCTTCACCTCCATCATGGCCGGCGCCTCCGGCTACGTCCTGAAGAACATCATCGGCAACGACCTCGTTGAGGGCATCCACCAGGTGGCGCGTGGCCAATCGCTCCTCGATCCGGCGGTGACCTCTCGGGTCATGGCGCGACTTCGCGGCGACCTGACCCCCGGCGCCGGGGAGGTTGGCTCTGACCTCACAGGCCAGGAACGCAAGGTGCTCAACCTGGTGGCCGAAGGGATGACCAATCGGCAGATTGGCGAACAGGTGCACCTCGCCGAGAAGACCGTCAAGAACTACGTGTCCAACATCCTCATGAAGCTCGGTCTGTCGCGGCGAGCCGAGGTTGCCGCCTACATGGCCAAACGCCGCACCGCGCCCGAGTCGGGCGCCACCACCTGGCCCTGACCCTCCGGAGCTGGAGCGTCCTCGGAGAAGGGTGACGTTCGGCCCTACCCGAGGGCCCGGAGGCTCCCGTACGGTGGCTTCAAAAGGGAGAAGTCATCATGAAAGCACTCGTCTATCACAGTCCCGGCGTCAAGGCATGGGAGACCGTCCCCAAGCCGACGATCATCGCCGACACCGACGCCATCATCCGAGTCGACGCCACCACCATCTGCGGGACGGACCTGCACATCCTCAAGGGTGACCTTCCCCAGGTCACCGACGGCCGCATCCTCGGCCACGAGGCCGTCGGCACCGTCGAAGCCGTGGGCTCGGGCGTGAAGAATGTTCGCCCTGGTGATCGCGTGCTGGTCTCGTGCGTCTCGGCATGCGCTCACTGCCGATTCTGTCGCGAAGGGCGGTACGGCCAGTGCCTCGGCGGGGGTGGATGGATCCTCGGATACCTCATCGACGGCACCCAGGCGGACTTCGTGCGTGTCCCGTTCGCGGACACATCGACGTACCCCGTCCCCGACGGAGTCACCGACGAGGATCTGCTGATGCTGGCGGATATCCTTCCCACCAGCTACGAGGTTGGCGTCCTCAACGGTCGCGTCGCCCCGGGCGACGTTGTCGCCATCGTCGGCGCCGGTCCGATTGGGCTGTCGGCGATCATGACCGCGAAGCTGTTCAGCCCCGCACACATCGTGGCGATCGACCTGGCCGACACGCGTTTGCAGGCAGCCAGGCGCTTTGGCGCTGACGTGGTCGTGAACAGCCTTCGGGATGACCCCCTTGAGATCGTTCGGGGCCTCACCGCCGGGCTCGGTGCCGACGTTGCCATCGAGGCGGTTGGTGTGCCGGAGACCTTCGAGCTGGCCGCTGACCTGGTCAGGCCCGGTGGCCGCGTCGCCAACATCGGCGTGCACGGCAAGCCCGCGACGCTCCACCTCGAGAAGCTGTGGATACGTGATGTCACCATCACCACGGGCCTGGTCGACGCGTACTCCACGCCGACCCTGATCCGCCTTCTCGCCGGTGGTCAGCTGAAGACCAACCCGCTGGTGACCCAGCGATTCGCTCTCGATGACATGACCGCGGCGTATGACACCTTCACCCGGGCTGGTGAGACGGGCGCCTTGAAGGTGGTGCTGACCTCAGGGGGCGCCCCAATCGAGCAAGAGGTGCCCGCTCTCGTGGGCGCAACCGCCTGATGGCCACCGTGGTCGATGCTGGCGCCGGAGTGGCCGTCCGCCACCCGCGCCGGCAGCCGGTCCCTGACGCGAGCCAGGCGGGCAGGCGTCGGCCGCATCGCCTGACCATCGGCGATGTGATGACCCGTGACGTGGTCACGGTGCTGCCGACCGCGACGTTCCATGAGATGACCGGTCTGATGAACGAGAAGGGCATCAGCGCGCTGCCCGTCGTCGACCACCAGGGTGTTCTGCTCGGCATCGTCTCCGAGGCGGACCTGCTGCTCAAGGAGAGTCCGCCGCGCGCACGGCGCCACCGGCTGCGCGAAGGCCGCCGGCAGGCCGAGCTTCGTCGCAAGGCCGAAGCCGTCGACGCTGCGGGTGCACTGACCACGCCGGTGGTCTCGATCGGGTCCGGCGCCTCCATGGCGGCTGCGGTCCGCCTGCTCCAGGCCCGCGGCATCAAGCGTCTCGTTGTCATGGGCGTCGACAACCGCTTGGTTGGCATCGTCTCGCGCCACGACCTGCTGGCCGGCTTCAGCAGGAGCGACGACGAGATCCGTACCGACATCGTCGACGGCGTCATCCCGCGATGGCTTCTTGTCGACCCGGTGCACGTTCACGTCGAGGTGCGTGGCGGAGTTGTGCGGCTCGACGGCACCGTGGAGAGGCGCAGTGACGCGGAGCTGCTTCCCCACCTTGTCCGGGGACTGGACGGGGTGGTCGACGTTGACAGCACGCTCGAGTTCAGCTTTGACGACCGCAACCTTTCGCCGTCCCGCGAGCAGCACGTGAGCTGAAACGTTGTCCAGGTCTCACGGCCCATCGGGGGTGGTGACGTTTGGCTCTGGTCGCAGGCCGCGGATCAGCCGACCATGGTGATAGACCGGAAGAACCCGGCAGCGCGACAACTGGAGGAACAGCCATGCGCAACAACAAGCAGATGAACTTGATCGAAGAGGCACCACTCGTCGCGGTCGGGTTCGCGGTGGCAGCGGTGGGTGCGCTGGCCTACGCCACAGCCCTGGGAACGTCGCGCGCGGTTCTCTACCTGACCCATCTCGACCGCCGGGCGCCAGCGGCGCACTGACGTCAGGCGCGGAGGTGACACCGGTTGCCTCCGCGCTGCGCCACACCGTCATCGACCATGAGTGTCAGCGCCCGTTCCGTAGTGGATCGTCGCGCCAGCCTGCCAGGGCTCGTGGTTCGCGGCATTCGCGCGGACGATGCGA
>JALZAG010000026.1 GCA_030948445.1 Candidatus Dormiibacterota bacterium | reverse complement strand
CGCCGACGTGCTCGAACCCGGTGACCACGGCAGTACCTTCGGCGGCAACCCGTTGGCGGCCGCCGTGGCCTCCGCGGTGCTGCGCACCATCGAGGACGAACACCTGGTGGAGCGGGCGGCGCGCGTCGGCGACTACCTCCAGGAGTCGCTGTTGTCGCTCCGCTCTGACGGCGTCCCCATCGCGGCAGTGCGGGGCCGCGGGCTGATGCTCGCGATGGTTCTCGACGAGCCGATCGCGGCGCGCGCGGGACGCGCCGCGCTGGACTGCGGGGTGATCGTCAACGCAATCGGCGACAGCGTGCTGCGCCTGCTGCCCGCGCTGACCATCAGCGAGGCCGAGGTCGACGAGGCGCTGCGGCGCCTGCGCGAGGCGTTCTCCATCGCCCGCACGGAGGGCGGGGCGTGACCGGCGTGACCGAACGCGGCAACGGCGCTGCCAAGAGAGCGCGTCATCGCGCCATCGTCGAGCTGGTGCGCACCCGTGCCATCCGCACCCAGGATGAGCTCGTGTCCGCTCTTGCAGACCGCCACCTCGACGTCACGCAGGCGACGGTGAGCAGGGACATCCGCGAGCTGGGCCTGCTGCGCGTGCCCGGTGAGGGAGGGCCGCGATATGCGCAGGCCGGCGCCGAGGTCGATGAGCGGGCTGCCCGGCACCGTCTCCACAACGCGCTCAGCGAACACACCCATGGGATCGAGTTCGTCGACCTCTTCGGCATCGTGCACGCCGAGCCCGGCAGCGCCTCGCTGGTGGCCGCGGCCATCGACACTGCGCGATTCGAGGAGCTCGCCGGCACCATCGCCGGCGACGACACCGTCCTGCTCATCGCCCGCTCGAGGCCCGCGGCGCAGCGCCTGCTGGCGACGCTGCGCACCATCAGCTTGGCGCCGTCATGAGCGCGCCCAAGCGCTGCGTCCTCGCATACAGCGGCGGGCTCGACACGTCGGTGGCGGTACGCTGGCTGCAGGAGGAGCTCGGCTACGAAGTGGTCACGCTCACCGTCGACCTCGGTGGCGAGGGCCGCGACGCTGCCGACGTCACCGAGCGCGCGCTGCGCGCGGGCGCAGTCGCGGCCCACGTCATCGACGCTCGACGTGTCTTCGTCGAGCACTTCGTCTTTCCGACTCTGTCGGCGGGCGCGCTCTACGAGGGCGTCTACCCGCTGGCCACCGCGCTGGCGCGGCCGCTCATCGCCAAGCTGCTCGTCGAGGTGGCCCGCGAAGAAGGCGCCGTGGCCGTGGCCCACGGGTGCACGGGGAAGGGCAACGACCAGGTGCGCTTCGACGTCGCCACCGCCGCCCTCGCCCCCGAGCTCGAGGTGGTGGCGCCGGTGCGTGACTGGGACATGGGGCGCACCGAGGAGATCGCCTACGCGGCCGCGCACGGCCTCGTGGTTCCTGCCACTGTCGAGTCTCCGTACAGCGTGGACGCCAACCTGTGGGGGAGGAGCGTCGAATGCGGTCCGCTCGAGGACCCCTGGACGGAGCCGCCGGAGGAGGTCTTCGCGTGGACGGCCAACCCAGCTGCATGCGACGCGGCGGGGGAGGAGGTGACCATCGGCTTCGCCGAGGGCAGCCCGGTGAGCATCGACGAGGACGTCGTGCCCGCCGAGGAGCTGGTGCTCCGCCTCAACGCGCTCGCCGGCCGCAACGGCGTGGGCAGGATCGACCATGTTGAGAACCGGCTCGTCGGTATCAAGTCACGCGAGGTGTATGAGGCCCCGGCGGCGATCGTGCTGCACACCGCGCACGCCGCACTCGAGACGCTGGCGCTGCCCCGCGATGTCGCCCACCTCAAACGCCAGCTCAGCGGTGAGTGGGCGCGCCTGGTGTACGACGGGCTCTGGTTCGGAGCGCTGCGCAGCGCGCTGGCGGTGTTCGTCAGCTCAACGCAGGAGCACGTCAGCGGCAATGTCAGGGTGCGCTGTGCGCGCGGCACCGTCAGCGTCACGGGGCGGTACGCGCCGCGCTCGCTGTACAGCACCGCGCTGGCGACATACGACCGCACCGGCGACGTGTTCGACCACGCCGCGGCGCGCGGCTTCATCGAACTCTTCGGCCTCTCGCTGCGCACCCAGGCACGCGTCCAGGGAGCACTCGAGGACCTCGCCCCGCTGTCGCTCCCGCGGCAGGTGCGGCGCGCGCGCTGATGGCTCGCGGGATCCGTATCGTCGGCGCCGGCGCGAGTCCTGATGACGACGGCGATATGGCTTCCCCCGCCGTCCCCCGCGCGCACCGCACGGCCACGGCCAAGGCAAAGGCCAAGGCCAACGCCAAGGCCGTTGGCCCCGTCGCAGCGAGCGCCGCCCCCGCACCGAAGATGTGGTCGGGGCGGCTGGGGTCACGAACCTCGCGTCGCGTCGAGGAGTACACCACCAGCATCGCCATCGACCGCCGCCTCTACGCCGAGGACATCGAGGCGTCCACCGCCCACCTCCACATGCTCCGGCGCGTCGACTTGGTCAGCGCCGCAGACGCGCGCGCCATCGAGGCCGGCCTGCGCGATGTCCGTCGCGAGTTCGAGCGCAAGGAGTTCGCCTTTGACCCGGGCGACGAGGACATCCACGCGGCCATCGAACGCCGGCTCTTCGAGACGGTCGGGGAGGCGGCCGGACGGCTGCACACCGGGCGCAGCCGCAACGACCAGGTGGTCACCGACCTGCGCCTCTACGCCAAGAGAGCCTGTCGTGAGCTGATGCTGGCCATTGCCGGCCTGCAGGAGGTCTTGGCCCGCCGTGCGCAGCAGTACCGCACCACGTTGATGCCCGGGTACACGCATGGCCAGCGCGCCCAGATCGTTTCCCTCGCGCACCACCTGCTGGCGTACGTGGAGATGCTGCAGCGCGACATCGGCCGCCTCGAGGACGCGCACGACCGCTGTGATGTGCTGCCGCTCGGCAGCGGCGCGCTCGCGGGCTCGACCCTGCCGCTCGATCGGCGTTCGGTGGCTGACGAACTCAACTTCGCGAGCATCAGCGCGAACAGCCTGGACGCCGTCTCGGACAGGGATTTCGTTGTCGAGGTCGCGTCCGCGTGCGCGCTCACCATGGTGCATCTCTCGCGGCTTGCCGAGGAGGTCGTGCTCTGGACCTCGAGCGAGTACGGGTTCGCGGAGCTGCCCGACAGCCACGCCACCGGCTCGTCGCTGATGCCGCAGAAGAAGAACCCGGATGTCTTGGAGCTGGTGCGCGGTCGCAGCGCACGCGCCATCGCAGACCTCTCCGGCCTGCTTATCCTGCTCAAGGGTCTGCCGCTCGCCTACAACCGCGACCTGCAGGAGGACAAGGTCGCTCTGTTCGAGGCCGTCGACACCACCGCGGCAAGCCTGGCCGTGGTCACGGACGTCGTGCGGGTGCTGCGCTTCAGGCCGCGGGAGATGCGCGCCGCCGCGTCCGATCCAGGTCTGCTGGCCACCGATGTGGCCGAGTACCTGGTCTTGCGCGGCATGCCATTCCGCGCCGCCCACCAGCTCGTCGCTGCGGCGGTTCGTCGCACTCTCGAGGAGGGACGCACGCTGCGCGATATCAGTGCCACGGAGTGGCGCGATCTGACCGACCTGGCGGAGGAGGACATCGTCGAGCTCTTCGACATCGACTCAGCCCTGGCGCGGCGCGAGATGCCCGGGGCACCGGGACCGCGGACGGTGTCGCGCCAGCTGGTGCGGGCCGCGACGCTGGTCGCCAAGACTCGGCGGGTGGTCACTCTGCTCGCTCGTCAGCCGGTGGTCGCCAAGGAGGTGGGCGCGGCTGTCGGTCGGGTCACCCCGGGCGCCCGCGAGACCGCACGACGCGCCGCCCGATCGGGGAAGCCGAAGGCTTGACGCTATCCTCGATGGATGAGCCGGCCGCTGCTGATCGTCGGTGACGTCCAGGGTGACGTGGAGCGCCTCGAGGAAGCGCTGCAACCGTACCCTGAGGACGACGTCGACACGATCTTCCTCGGTGACTTCTTCCAGGGCGGCCTGCCCGGGCGAGGCGGTGGCGCCGCCGCCGCGCGTTTGGCGCGGGGACGGCTCAACAGCCGCTCAGTGCTCGGCAACCACGACCTCTTCTTGCTCGCGGTGCTGGAACGACGCCGCGGTGTCGTACCCCCCGAGCCGTGGCAGGCGCGCGACCCCGCGGAGCTGGAGGCGCTGTGGCTGCACCGCAGGGGCGACTGGGCCGACCTCGACGCGGTGTCCGTCGACGCCGACCTTGAGGCGTGGCTGCGCGCTCTGCCGTTCCTGATCCTGCTGCCCGACGGCACCCTCGTGCAGCACACCGACGACGACACATTCGCCGACCTCGGCAACAGTGTCGCGGAGGTCAACGACACCGCGCGACACTGGCTGGCCACACCCGGCGGTGTCTTCTCCGCCGTGCGCACCCTGTTCGGCCGCCGAGCGTTCGTGGAAAGGCGCCGGTTGGACGACTACCTCGAGCACTTCGGGGCTCGCCGTCTCGTCCACGGCCACACCCCACATTGGGAGGATGTCCCCAACGTCGGCCACGACGGCCGGCTCTGGGGGTTCGACGGGCGCTTCTCGCGCTACTGGCCGCGCGAGGAGGGGGAGTTGTTCGGCCCGATCAGCGCGACCGTCGGGCTGCTGCCCGCCCTCGACCGTTGATGCGTCGATGATCGACCACTGCGACGCCGTCGTCATCGGCGCCGGTCCGAACGGGCTCGCCGCCGCCATCACGCTTGCGCAGCAGGGGTATTCCGTCCACGTCATCGAGGCTGCCGACGAGGTCGGTGGCGGCTGCCGCACGGCCGAGCTCACCCTGCCGGGCTTTCACCACGACGTCGGCGCGACCGTGCTGCCATTCGGCACGTCGTCGCGGTTCTTTGCCGAGTTCGCCAGCACTCCCGAGCATGTCGAGTTCGTGCACCCCGAGGCCCCGCTGGCGCACCCGCTCGACGGCGCACCGGCGGTCCTCCTGGAGCGCTCCGTCGACGAGACGGCGTCTGGCCTCGGCGGGGACAGCAGCCGATACCGTCGCGTGTTCGCGCCCCTGACGCGTCATGCGACCCCACTCGTCGACCAATTCCTCGGCCCGCTTCGTCCGCCGCGTCACCCACTACTCACCGCGGCGTTCGGGGTGCCGGCGCTGATGCCCGCGTCCGTGCTGGCCCGAACGCTCTTCCGTGAGGAGAGGGCGCGCGCCATGTTCGCGGGCATGTCGGCGCATTCCATGATGTCGCTCGACAGTCCCGCCAGCGCGAGCATCGGTTTGGTGCTGGGGATGGTCGCCCATGCGGTGGGGTGGCCCGTGATCCGTGGCGGGAGCGGCACGCTGTCGACGGCGCTGGCCGCGCGGCTGCGCAGTCTCGGTGGCACCATCGAGACCGGGCGCCGGGTCACCTCCCTGCGCGAGCTGCCGAGGTCGCGCGTGCAGCTTCTCGACCTCGTCCCGCGCGACATCGACACCATCTGCGGCGACGCCCTGCCACCGCGCTACCGCCGCCGTCTCCGCGGCTACCGCTACGGCCCCGGTCTGTTCAAGCTCGACTGGGCGCTGGACGGACCCATCCCCTGGCGGGATCCACGGTGCGCACGCGCGGCCACCGTGCACCTGGGCGGCACCCTCGCCGAGGTGACGGCGTCGGAGAGAACGGTCGCCTCGGGCGGGCATGCGCAACGCCCCTTCGTCATCCTCGTACAGCCGTCATTGGCGGACAGCAGCCGTGCGCCCGGTGGGCAGCACACCGCCTGGGCGTACTGCCACGTGCCCAACGGTTCGCGGCGCGACATGACCACCGCCATCGAGGCGCAGGTGGACCGCTTCGCGCCCGGCTTCCGGGACCGCGTGCTCGCTCGGCACGCCATGGACACGGCCGCGCTCGAGGCCTACGACGCCAACCTCGTGGGCGGCGACATCAACGGTGGCATGTTCACTCTCGCCCAGATGTTCACGCGTCCCGCGCCACGGATCGACCCCTATTCCACGCCCAACCCGCGCATCGTCATCTGCAGCGCGGCGACACCGCCGGGAGGTGGTGTGCACGGGATGTGCGGGTGGTGGGCGGCGCGTACGGCACAGCGCGTGCTCGAACGGCGCGGCGCCGTCTGACGGGTCAGTCGTCGTCGTCCTCATCATCGGGCCCGCCGTGCAACCGCGCGGTGCCCTCCTCGACCTCGAACCGTGTCTCGCACGCTGGACACTCGACGAGCGACGCAAGCGGGTCGTCCTCGGGAGGGAGCATGCGCATGCCGCACGACGGGCAGGTGAGCGTGACCACGCGCTCGTCGTCGCGGTTGCGGCGCATCTCGCGTGCCGCGGCGGCCACGTCGACGGCCACGCTCTGGCAGACCGCGCAGACGTACGTCGCCCGACTGTCGTCGTGGCCGGCGTACTTGCCGGTGCGGTCGACGACCATCGGTGCGTTGAGCGCCTCGAAGCGACCTTCGGGGCAGTTGTTGGGGCAGGCGAGGTGACCCGGTCGCATGCTCAGATGGTGGCAGGCACGCCCTTGTGGCGCGGCCTGCGCCACGGCGCTACTGCAGGGCGGCGACAGTCTCCGCGCGATTCAGCAGGGCGCGCATCCGCGCCACCGGAGGTTCCTCACCGGCGGTGACGTAGGCCGTGACCACCAGCGACAGCAGCATTGCCTTCAGGGCTCCGTACACCGCCACGGGGCTGGCGTCACGGACCAGGCCGGCCAGAGCGATCCCGTCGATGGCGCCGCCGATGGCCTCGGCGAGGTCACGGGGCGGCACGTTGCCCGACGCTGGCAGCCTCCCGAGCACCTGCCGCACCTCGGCCTCGATGTCATCGACAAAGCGTGTCCACAGCTCCGCGCAGCGTTCGCGGATGGCCGGGTTGTTGAGACCGACGATGTAGAGGTCGAAGAGGAGCCGGAAGAATTCCGGGTGCTCAGAGCAGCGCACCGCCGTGTGGTCGAGCGCGGCGACGATTCGCTCGAGCGGGTCGTCGATGCCGACGACAGCTGACTGCCAGTCGGCGACCATCTCGCGCTCGAGGTCGTGCACCACCGCCACCAGCAGCTCCTCCTTCGACGCGAAGTAGTAGTGCACCAGGCCGGGCGCCACGCCAGCTTCCAGGGCGATCTGCTTGATCGAGCTGTCGGAGTAGCCGATGCGGCCGAGGACCGTGGCGGCGGCGCGGATGATCTGGCCGCGCCGGCCCGGCTCTTCGCCAGGCTGAACCACGAGTGCCGCCATCCGCTGTGACCTCCTTGAACCTTTTGAACCGCCTCCAATCCTAGTCGCTGGCGACTTTCACCACCGCTCCGCCCCTGAGGCCGCAGCGGTTCGCATGCTCGGGCACCAGGCGAGGAAGCACCGATCGGCTACAAGGCGCGGTCGACACAGTGCTGCGTCGACGTCTGCGTCACCGTCTACGCGCGCTGACCGCTCAGCTGGCGATCTCGCTCGCCGGGGGCTGGCGCCGCCCTGCCACACCCTGGTAGCGCCTGATCACCGAGCGGATCAGGTTGATCCCCAGCTGCGGGTGCTGCAGGATCAGCGTCTCGAGCTTGCCGTTGGGGAGCACCAGGCAGTGCAGCGGGGTCTCGGCACGCACCGAGGCCGACCGCAGGCCGTCACCGAGGATGGCGAGCTCGCCGAAGAAGTCACCCGGGCCGAGTGCGGCCACCCGCCAACCGTCAACAAGGACGGCGGCCTTGCCGGCCACCACCAGGAAGAAGTCACTGCCGCGCAGGCCCTCGAGGACGACGCGGTGACCGGTGGGGAAATGCACGTCGTCGAACTCAACCAGCGCGTCCGCGATGGTGTCCTGGTCCCAGCCTTCGAAGAGCGGCGCGTCGCTCAGCGCGGCGGCGGCATTGCCTGCCGCCGAGACGGTGGTGGGGACCCACTCCGAGGTCTCGGCCACCATGTTTTCGGTCCGGTTGGTCCGCGCTCGACGGGTTGTCATCTTCATTGGGAGCCTCCTTGTCCCTGTGAGACTCAGTTTAGTTGGTCAACCGACCAATAGGCAAATCACGGCCTCTTCCGTATTCGAAATGACGATTCCAGCAGGCTCGTCGAGCGCTACGCGGTCGCCTCCCAGCGGGTTCAGAGGGGGCGGTGGAAGGCCACCCCGATGGCGCCGGGCCCCCCGTGGCACCCGATCACCGGGCCGACGTCGATGAGCTCCGCAGCCTCCCCGGCGGCCTCGCCAGCGCGCCGGGCAACCTCAGCGCCCATCTCACGTTGGTCGGCGTGGGCGACCATCACCCGGGCGCGGCCGCCCCATTGCGCTGCCGATCGCCCCACCTCCTCGACCAGCCGGTCAAGCGCGCGGGGGAAGGTGCGCACCCGGTCCAACGGCTGGACGGTGCCGTCACGCACCTCGAGGATCGGCTTGATGTTGAGCACCGAGCCGAGCAGGGCCCTGGCCCCGCCGATTCGTCCTCCGCGACGCAGGTACTCGAGGCTCTCGACGGTGAACACCAGGCGCATCGAGGAGGTCACCTCGGCAGCCACCTTCTCGAGCTCGGCTGCGCCGGCGCCGGAGCCCGCCGCGGCGAGAACGGCGTTGACCACCAGGCGGTGTCCCGGTCCCACCGTTCGGGTGTCGATGACGTGGATGTCCCGGCTGGGCAATGACTCGCTGGCCTGAACAGCGGCACTGTGGGTGCCACTCATGTCTGACGAGATCGTCGTGCAGACGATGGCTCCACCATCCGCGCCCTGTTCTGCGAACACCGTCTCGAACTCAGCAGGGGTCGGCTGGGATGTCCGCGGCACCACCGGTGAGCTGCGCATCCGGGAGTACAGGGTGGCGGCGTCGATGTCCTGGCCGTCGGCGAACACCTCCTCGCCGATGATCACCTTGAGCGGAACGATGGTGAGCCCGGCGCGCACCGCATCCGCAGTCGAAAGGTCGCAGGTGCTGTCGGCGACGAGGTGCACGGTGGCCACCGCGCAAGCGTAGCTAGTGCTGCGGTCCGTGCTCGGGGACCTGGAGCAGCAGGAGCGCGCCGGCGAGGTTGCGGTCCTCGCCGAGCTCGGCCACGCTGATCCGCGGCGGCTTCTGCAGCTTCAGGTGTCGATCCACGGCAGCTCGCAGGGCGGGTTCGATGCGCGCCCAGCGGGCGCTCGCCACCCCGCCACCAAAGACCACGCAGTCGCAGTCGAGAAGGGCGGTGGCGTTGACCACGGCGAGCCCCAGCCAGTCGCCCACCTCGTCCCACACCGCCTGATCCTCAATCTCCTCCGCGGGCCGGCCGAAGCGACGTTCGATGGCCCGGCCGCTCGCAATCGTCTCGAGGCAACCCACGCCGCCGCAGTCGCAGACGGGCCCCCCAGCACGGCCCGGCCACAGCACCTGGTGACCGCCCTCGGTGTCCTGTCGTCCCGTCTCCAGACGACCGTCGCGGACCACACCGCTGCCGATGCCGGTCGACACCGTGTAGTACATGAGGATGGCGGCGCCGCGTCCCGCGCCGAGGTGGGCCTCGGCGAGAGCCGCGCAGTTGGCGTCGTTCTCCACCAGCACCCGGCAGCCGAAGCGTTCCCGCAGTGGAGCCGCCAACTCCAGCCGGTGCCAGTCACCGGACAGGCCGGGAGGATCGAGGAGGACCCCGGTGGCGCGCTCGAAGGGCCCCGGCGCGGCAGCCGCGATCGCGTCCAGCGGCTGACCGTGGCGCACCTCATCGAGCATCTCGGCCAGCGTCGCCACCATGTCACCACTGCGCGGGGTGGAGCGCCGCACCGACCTGGCGATGCTGCCGCCCGCGGCGGTGACGCCGACCAGCAGCTTGGTGCCGCCGATGTCGATGAGCCCGATCACGGCGCCCACGGTAGTCCACCGCGCCGGATGTGGCGTGGTGCTTCCTACAATGCCGCACCCATGCTGCTCGCGGTCGACGTCGGCAACACCAACATCGTCGTCGGGGTGTTCGACGGCGATCGGCTGGTCGCCGACTTCCGGTTGCACACCAACGAGCGGTCCACTGGGGACGAGCTGGGCCTCTCCGCCACCGACCTGCTCCGCCGTCGCGGCATCGACACCGGCGCCATCGACGCCGTCGCGGTCGCCAACGTGGTACCGCCGCTGGCCCGCTCGGTGGAGGAGATGTCGAGGGTGTACTTCGGCC
Source organism: Candidatus Dormiibacterota bacterium (assembly GCA_030948445.1). The sequence continues at coordinate 4,062 of JALZAG010000026.1, read as the reverse complement.
GTGCGCCGCTGGTGGTGGGGCCGGGGATCCGCACCGGCGTCAGCATCAAGTACGAGGACCCGCGCCTGGTGGGTGCCGACCGCATCGCCAACGCGCTGGCCGGCCGCCACCTGTACGGGGCCCCGGCCATCCTGCTGGACTTCGGCACCGCGACAACCTTCGACGCGATTTCGGCAGCCGGCGACTACCTGGGCGGCGCCATGGCGCCGGGCATCCTGATCAGCCTGGAGGCGTTGGTCAGCCGCGCCTCCAAGCTCCATCGGATCGAGCTGGCCGCCCCGCCGTCGGTGATCGGCCGCAGTCCCGCGGCCTCGATGCAGTCCGGCTTCGTCTACGGCTACGTCGGGCTGGTCCAGGGCATCGTGTCCCGGATGCGCGCCGAGATCGGCGCCGAGGCCAGGGTCATCGCCACCGGCGGCCTCGCCGAGCTCTTCGCCCCACTGATCCCGGAGATCGAGGCCGTCGACCCCCACCTGACACTCGTCGGTCTGCGCCTCATCCACGAGCTGAACAGGGACTGAGCCGTCTCGGACCGCGAGCGCAGCGAGACGGCGCGCGAGGGCGCCGAGAGGTCGGGGTGAGCGTGGTCGGATTCACTCCGACCATGCGAGGGGCGGGAATCTGCCCCGCCCCTGTCTAAGATCAGGCGCACATGGCAGTCGCCGCACCCGCTCGCCCAGCCCTGCGTCTCGGCTCACTCGAGCTGCGCTCGCCCGTGCTCATCGCCCCGATGGTGGGGATCACCGACGCGCCGTGCCGCGAGCTTGCAGTCGAACTCGGCGCCGGGCTCGTCTGCACTGAGATGGTGGCGTCGGAGGCGGTGGTGCGAAGCCAGGAGGCCAGCCTTCAGTTGCTCGACTTCCCGAGCGGCGTCGGGCCGGCCGGTGCCCAGCTGGTGGGTTGCGACCCGGCCGTGATGGCCGAGGCCGCGCAGATCTGCGTCGAACGGGGCGCGGTGAGCGTCGACGTCAACCTGGGCTGTCCCGTCAAGAAGGTGGTCGGTCGAGGCAGCGGCGCGGCGCTGGCGCGCGACATCCATGCCACCGCGGCTGTGCTTCGCGCCATGGTCGACGCCGTCGACGTCCCGGTCACCGCCAAGATGCGCCTGGGCTGGGACGCGCAGACCATCAACGCTCCCGAGCTCGCTCGCGCGCTGGCCGATGTCGGCGTCGCCGCGGTGACCGTGCACGGACGCACCCGGTGCCAGGGATACGCAGGCGAGGCTGACTGGCGAGAGATCGCCCGCGTCAAGGAGGCCGTGGACATCCCGGTGATCGGCAGCGGTGACGTCGAGGACGTGCGGCTGATCGACCGCCGCATCCGCGACGGCCTGGTCGACGGCGTGGTCATCGCCCGCGGCATGCTCGGCAACTTCTGGCTGATTCGCCAGGCCACCCAGCTCCTGGCCACCGGCGAGCTCCTCGACGACCTCGATTTCGCGGCCCGCATCGAGCTCTGCCGCCGTCACCTGGCGATGCTCATCGCGTACCACGGTCCCCACCGCGCCCTGCGCACCGGGCGCAAGTACGTCGCCTGGTCGATCAAGGGCTGCAACGGCGCCGCCCGGCTGCGCGCCATGGTCCAGGACCTGGACAGTCTCGACATGCTCGACAGCCTCTTCGAGCGCGCCCTGGCGGCGGGGCTGGGACCGCAGGGATGGTACCGACCGGTCTTCAGCAGCGGCGAGGGATGAGCGAGTCGCGGCTCGGCGCGCCCGTCGAGCTGCCCTGGTGGATCATCCCGCTGGGCTTGCCACCGCTGGCGATCACCATCGCCGGGATCGTGGTGTCGGCACCACTGTGGGCCCACCTTCTCGCTGTCGCAGCATCGCTCGCATTGCTAGCCACACTTGCAAAGGTGGCCACCGGCATCGCCAGCCGCAGCATGCAGAGCGTCTGGATCAGCGCCGCCTACGCGGTCTGGGTCTTCGCAACAGTGGTATGGGCAGTAGCAGTAGCCACAACACCGGCCTGCAACTGCGCCTGAGCGCGAAGAGTGGTCGCCGACGCCACCAAGAGGGGTGGGCGGCATCGCTTCGATCGCAGGAGCTCGCGGCCGCTTCGGAGCTAACTCGGCTTCCCCGAGTGGATCTCCTCGCTGCTCGCAAACAGCTCACTACGCGATGCCGCCCACCCCTCTTGGTGGTCGATGAGTGAACAAAAAAAACACCCCGCTCCCAGGCCAAATGCGGACCCGCATCCAGTCAAAGCACATCCCGTCGCGAAGGCGACAGCGGCGCACGAGGCGCGCCGAAGAGTGGGGTGAGGTGCATCGGATTCACTCCGATGCACCGAGGGGCGAGAATCTGTCTCGCCCCTGTAAAAAAGAGGGCGCCCCTGGCGTACCAGAGACGCCCCGAGAGGGGGGGTAGATTGGGTGTCGCGGCGACCGGGAAAGCATAGACCCGGTGCCAGACGCGGTCAACGAGAGTCGGCGTTTCGTCACATCCACCGCAGCCCACCCTCGCCTATACTCCGGCGTCTCGATCCGCAGGGGGCCGTCCAAGCTCCCGTGGGGGGAGGTTTCACTGCATGGACAAGCCGGTTCTGCTCACGCCCGAAGGACAGCAGAAGCTCGAGGTTGAACTCGAGGAACTGCGGACGGTTCGCCGCGCCGAGATCGCCGAGCGCATCAAGTACGCCAAGGACTTTGGCGACATCTCCGAGAACGCGGAGTACGAGGACGCCAAGAACGAGCAGGGCATGGTCGAGGGGCGGATCCTCACCCTCGAGAACATGCTGCGCAACGCCGTCCCGATCGAGGAGTCGAACGAGCGCGGCGTGGTGCGCATCGGCTCTGAGGTTGAGCTGAAGGACGAGTTCGGCAAGCAGGTTTTCACCATCGTCGGACCTGCTGAGGTGGATGTCGCCAGCGGGCGCATCTCGATGGAATCGCCGGTCGGCAAGGCACTGATCGGTCACCGCAACGGCGAGTCCGTTGATGTCCAGAGCCCTGGTGGGCCACGCCGGGTGAAGATCGTCCGCGTCTCCTGATCGCGCGGCAAACCGGCAAGATGGGCCGCAATGCCCGCCGACGAACTCTTCGCAGAACGCCGTCGCAAGGTCGACGAGTTGGCCGCCCTCGGGGTGCCCGCGCACAACGTGGACTTCACGCCGTCCGTCACGCTGGATCAAGCGCGCCGGCTCCTGACCAACTTCGAGGCGAGCGCGCCGCCGCCGGCTGAGGGCGCGGACGCCCCGGAGGGTCCCGAGGTGCGAGTCGCGGGACGGGTGATGCAGTACCGCCAGCAGGGCAGGAGTTGCTTCGCGCACATCGAGGGCGAGGACGACCGCCTCCAGGTCTGGATGCGGCTCGATCGGCTGGGCGAGGCGCAGTTCGCGGTGGTCGGCCTGCTCGACCTCGGCGACATCATCGGCGTGCGCGGCCGCGTGATGCGGACCCGGCGTGGCGAGCCCACGGTGGTGGCTGACGAGGTCACCCTGCTCGTCAAGGCTCTGCAGTCACCGCCGGAGAAGTACCACGGTCTGCAGGACCAGGAGACGAGATACAGGAAGCGATACCTGGACCTGCTGAGCAGTGTCGAGCAGCGCCGCCATTTCGCCGCGCGCACGGCGGTGGTGCGCTCCCTGCGGCGCACCCTCGACGATCGAGGTTTCCTGGAGACCGAGACGCCGATCCTGCAACCGATTCCCGGGGGAGGGCATGCGCGTCCCTTCGCCACTCACTGGAATGCGCTGCACGCCGACGTCTACTTGCGCATCGCCATCGAGCTGCACCTCAAGCGGCTGCTGGTTGGTGGGTACGCGCGGGTGTACGAGATCGGTCGCGTGTTTCGCAACGAGGGACTGTCCCCCCGACACAATCCTGAGTTCACCATGCTGGAGGCGTACGAGGCGTACACCGACTACAACGGCATGCGCGCTCTGACCGAGGCGCTGGTCATCGGTGCCGCCAACGCGCTCGGTCCTCAACACGCTGGCGCGGAGGGTGGATCGTTCCCATGCGATGACCCGCTGCGACGCAGCTTCGGCGGCCGTGAGCTGGTGCTCACCCCCCCGTTCCGCGCGGCGCGGATGGTGGACCTGGTCGCCGAAGCTGTCG
>JALZAG010000025.1 GCA_030948445.1 Candidatus Dormiibacterota bacterium | reverse complement strand
GCGGCGACTTGGTGCCGGAACCGACCAGAATGCGAACCGCGGTGACCAGGAAGCCGCCGTACACCAGCGCGGTGCCGAGGGCGAGCAGGCGTCGACCGGCATTGGCGAGCCCGCTCTGGTCCTTGCGCCGCGTGATCGCGCGCAGCAGCTGCCACGCGATGTAGGCGACGAAGCCGACGCACAAGAGGAGAAGCATCACGTGTCCGGCGAGGCCAGCGGAGACGGTTTCGATGGCGCCTTTGCGGTCCAGCTCCTTGTCATTGCGTCCCAGCAGCACCGCGGCAACGAGTACCCCGAGCACCACGTAGTTGACAGCGCGGCTGAGTATCCCGGCGCGAGCCACCCGCTCACCCCACTTGTCGTCGAGTGCACGGCCCGCGATCGCCTCCCCACGGCGGGCGCTGCTGACTGGCGACGGACTCATTGGGTCGCGGCCATCTCAGCGACTCTCGAGAGCGAGCGCTGAGGCGAAGCCGATCAGAACAGCCCCGGTGACGGCGTCGAGCCCGCGCCGAACCCGGCGCCTGTACAGCCACGGCCGGACGCGGTGCAGGAACCCCACCAGTGCGAACAGCCAGAAGACGCCGAGCACAGCATGGGTGTACGCCAAGGCCAGCGCGTCGATCGCCGGGGTCCCTGCGTGACCAAGGAACTGCGGCAGGACCGACAGGTAGAAGGCGAGCACCTTGGGGTTGGTGATGTTGCAGAGGAAACCCTGGCGGAACGCGGCGGCGCGGCGAGCCTGCGGCAGCGCGTTTGCCTCCGCCGCCCACCCGTCTCCGCGCCGGGCGGAGAGCACCGCCTGCACACCCAGGTAGAGGAGGTAGGCAACTCCTGCCCATCGGACCGCGAGGAACAGGGGTTGGGATCGGGCGATCAGCACGCCGACTCCGAAGGCCGCGAGCGTGCCCTGTGCCAGGCAACTCGTCACCACCCCCAGGCTGGTGAAGAACCCCGCAATGCGGCCGCGCGCCAGGGAGTTCTTGACGACCACGGCGAAGTCCGGTCCAGGGGCGATCACCACGACGGCGGCGAAGACCACGAACGTCCCGTATGTCGCCCACGTCACGCGGTGATTCTAGGAACGGTGCACCCCATAGCGCCCACCCGCACCCACGGCCGTACAATCCGGCCTCGTGGCAGCGCAGACGCCAACCAACGCTTCCGCCCATGCCGTGGCGTCCGCCACCTCGGTCTCGTCACCGCCTCAACCTGAGGACTGCCCGCATCCCGCCCCGGTCGTGGGCGTCATGGCCCACGAGTTCTCAACGTACCAGGGGGCCATCGGACCCGAGGGCACGCGGCGCACCTCGACGTACTACGGACCCGTCATTGGCGGTCTGCCCATCTCGGCGTGGCATTGCCAGACGTGCGGACTGCTGCGGTTGACCTTCGTCGACGGACGCAAGGAGGAGCGCCGCCTGTACCCAGGTCCGCAGCCCGGTCTGCTGGTAGCGCCGACCCCATTCGACCCGCAGCAGGTGGCCTACGGTCTCCAGGCCCGCGTGTCCGGGGTGACCGCGCCACCGAGCCTGTACACCGAACTGACCACCCCCTACGAACTGTCGCCCGTCACCCCACTCTGGGCGCGTGTCGAGCTTCCCGCGTGGGACGTGCTGACCTGGACGACCATCGTCGGCCTCGGCGTGGTCATGTTCGGTCTGCTAGTCATCGGCATCCTGGCTGTGTACACCTACAAAACGCCGGACGCCATCGGTCCAGTGGTCACCGTCACCGGCCTCACCTTCTTCGGCGTCCTGCTCCTCCAGCTCGCGGGCGCTGCGCAGCGTCACTGGTTCCCGTTTCCCCCGATTGCACCGTCAATCGCGGACACCCAGCGTGGTGCGCCCAGGCTCGACGGCTCCACCAAGGCGGTGATCACCCTGCTGGTCGTGAGCATCGTCGGCCTGTTCATCGCCGCCGTCCTCGCCGTGTACACGTACTCGACCTCCGCAGCCGAGCTGCCCGTGGTGGTGATCACCACCTTCTGCGCCATCCTCGCCATGGTGATCGGGCTGGGCGGGTCGATCGCACGTCACATGCGCGGTCGCTGACCGCGCCATGGGGCTGACCCCGCCGCCGGACCAGGACATCGTGGTCTTCGGGGCGAGCGGAGACCTCAGTGCCCGCAAGCTGCTCCCGGCGATGTTCAACCTCTCCAACGAAGGCCTCCTGCCCAAGCGTGGGCACATCGTCGGCGCCGCACCCGTGAAGATGGACGATGCAGGCTTCGTGGACTTCGCGCGCGAGTCGATCCGCGCGTACTCGCGGACCAAGCCGACTGCTCGCTCGCTGGATGCGTTCGCCAAGCGGCTGCGATTCGTGCAGCTCGACCCCAAGGCCAACCTGCGTGACCTCCGCGCCGCGCTGAGGCGCAAGCGCCGGCTGGTGTACCTTGCAGTCCCTCCGTCGGCCTTCACACCGCTGATCACCGCGATCGGGGAGTCTGGTCTGGCCAACGGCAGCTCGCTGATCATCGAGAAGCCCTTCGGCCATGACCTCAAGTCAGCGCGCGCTCTCAACGACACCATTCACACCGTCCTGCCCGAGGAGCGGGTCTTCCGCATCGACCATTACCTGGGCAAGGAAACTGTGCAGAACCTGCTCGTGTTTCGGTTCGGCAACTCCGTCTTCGAGCGCGTGTGGAACCGCGACGCCATCTCACGCGTCGAGATTACCGTCGCTGAGTCGCTCGGTGTGGAGCAACGCGGGGCCTTCTACGAGAAGACGGGCGCGATTCGCGACATCGTGCAGAACCATCTCTTCCAGGTCCTGGCAATCACCGCGATGGAGCCGCCGATCTCTTTCGACGCCGACGCGATTCGCAATGAGAAGGTGAAGGTTCTCCGCGCCCTGAAACCTCTCAATCCCGATGAGGTCGTGCGCGGGCAGTACACGGCGGGGCGCATCGATGGCAAACGTGTGCGCGGCTACCTGAGTGAACCGGGCGTGGACCCGGACTCGACCACCGAAACGTACGCAGCCATGCGGCTGTGCATCGACAGCTGGCGGTGGTCGGGGGTACCCTTCTTCATCCGCACCGGGAAGCGAATGGCCGAAAGAGACACGCGCGTGGTGATCACCTTCCGCGACGCTCCGCTCCACTTGTTCGCGGACACGCGTGTCAACTACATCGACAGCAACCGCCTGGTGGTTCACGTGCAACCGAACGAAGGCATCTCGGTTGCCTTCGTCGCCAAGATTCCGGGACCGGAGGTTGAGCTCCAGGGCGTCAACATGAGCTTCAGGTACGACAGCTCGTTCAAGACGTCGCCACCGGAGGCGTACGAGCGGCTGCTGCACGACGCGCTCGATGGTGACCACACGCTATTCATCCGCGAGGACGAGGTTGAGCGAGGCTGGGCCGTGGTGCAGCCGGTGCTCGACGCGCCGCCGCCGATCGCCACCTACAGCGCCGGCTCATGGGGGCCGAAGCAGGCGGACGCTCTTGTCCGGCCGCTGCATTGGCACGACGTGCGCGCGGAACCTGCATGACAACCCTGGTCGGCGTCGACCTCGGCGGCACCAACATCCGTGCTGCCGTCGCCACCGGTACATATACGCACGCCAACCCCACGCTTGCACCCACGCCCGGCCAGGATGGCCCGGAGGCCGTTGTCGAGGCGATCGGTCGATGCGTCGAGGATGCGGCAGGTGGACACCGCGTCGACGGCGTCGCGATCGGCATCCCCGGCCCGCTCGATCCGCGTCGCGGCATCGTCTACGCGGCCCCCCAGTTGCGCGGCTGGGACAACTTCGACGCGGCATCGGCCCTGCGTACTCGGATCGGTTGCGACGTGGCCATCAACAATGACGCCAACCTCGCCGGGTATGCGGAATGGGTCGCCGGCGCGGGCCGTCGCACCACCGACTTCATCTTCATCACCGCCAGCACCGGCGTTGGCGGCGCTCTCATCCTCAACGGCGACCTCTATGCGGGCCACTCCGGCACCGCGGGCGAGATTGGCCACATGCCCCTGAGTCCCGACCAACCGGCGTGCGGTGAGGGACATCTCGGCTGCCTCGAGGGCACGGCGAGCGGCACTGCGATCGCCAAGGAGGCACGGCGCGCGGTGGAAGACGGCGAGAGCACCACGCTGGCCTCCCTGCCACGGGACGCCATCGACGGCAAGGCAGTACAGGACGCTGCGCATGCCGGCGACGAAGTGGCGCTGCGCATCTTCACCACGGCCGCTCGCAACCTGGGGCGTGCCGTCGGCGGGTTGATCAACCTGTTCTCGCCTGAGGCGATCGCGATCGGTGGTGGGCTGATCAACGCCGGGGAATTGCTGTTCGGGCCGCTGCGTGCAGCGGTGGGGGAGATGGCGTTCGCGGTCCCCGCCCAGCAATGCAGGATCGTGGAGGCAGAGCTCGGCACCGATGCCGGCCTGGTGGGTGCGGTCGCCTGGGCCGTCAAGAACTTCGACCGGTCCGCAGCCCTCGACAACATGTAGCCTTGCGCCCGATGGGTCCACCGGGCGACACCCCGCCGCCGCCGCCGCCTTCCGGGCCGCCTGGACCGCTCGGGGGCCGGGGTTTTCCGGTTGGGCCCGGCGGAGTGCCGCCATCGCGATGGACATGGCAACGATGGGCGACCGTCGCGGCCGGCGTCGTCGTGCTCGGCCTTGTTGTCGCGGCCATCCTCCTGGCCACGCGAAAGCCGTCGTCATCGCCGACCCCCACCGCGGTGGTGAGCGCGTCGCCTTCGGCATCCCCGAGTCCGAGCCCCACCGACTCGCCCACACCGAGCGCCACGCCATCGCCGACTCCGACGCCAACTCCGACACCGCGGCCGACGCCCACCCCGACGCCAGTGAACACCCCAGCCCAGCAGGCGGCTGTGCTCTATTCCGGGAGCGGTTCGGAGTGTGGTGGCAACGGTGTGTACAGCGGATGCCCTGTCGACAACAACCTGATCGTCGCCGCCACCCAATGGCGCACCAACCACAACCCGAGCTCACCGGCGCCGCTGTGCCGATGCCCGGTCAATTGGAGTGCGCAGGCCATCGTCCGCGACGACTCCCTGCTGCCGGCCGGGTACCAGGGCAACCATAGCTGGGCAGCGGTGCAGGTACAGCTCTCGTTCCCGCCGAGCAGCAGCGAGACGATGGTGGTCATCTTCGCGCTCCAGTCCAACGGCACCTGGCTCGCCAACGACACCTACTGCGACAACCCGCAGAATCGCCTTGGTGCGCCTGGCGCCACCAGCTGCATCCACTAGCCGTCGCCGACGCTTTCGCCTCCGACGCCTAACGATGCATCTCCCCTGCCCGCACCGCGACCGGCAGCCGGTTCGCAGGTGGTGCGAGCGGGCAGCGCCATGCCGGGTCGTGCGCGCAGGACGGTGCAAACGCGAAGTTGAAATCGATCAGGAAGCGCTCATCCGCCGTACCGAGGTCTGCCCCCTTGGCGGTGTCGAGCACGTAGCGGCCTCCTCCGTATGTCTCCACGCCGGACGTAGCGTCCGCAAAGGGGACGAACAGTCCGCCGGCATAGCCGTCGAGCCAGTACGCACCGAGCTCGTGGTCGGCGCGTTCGACGGTGAAGCGCAGTGTCCCGACGTGCGTCATCCCGGGCACCTCGCTGTCGCCGTCGATGTGCCGCGGCGTCACTGGTGCCAGGTCGGCGAGAACGCGCACCGAGGCGTCGTACGGGAAGCATTCGAAGGTGTACGTGGCCCGCATGTCGACCCGCACCGGCGACTGTGGGTGCTCGCGGTACAGGCGCTGCTTACCCTCTCGCCATTCGTCCCACGCTCCCTCTCCCGCACCCAGGGAGCGGGCCCGTGTGTAAAGCTCGCCAACCTGACGACGCCAATCGGCGAGCTGCGAAGCCACGTCCGCATCCATGCCCGGCTCAGTCGACGAGCTGGGGGAAGAGCCCGTCGAGGTCGCGCGAAAAGGCGGGGAAGGCGTGCAGGGTGTCCTCGAGCACGGCAAGCGGCACCTCGGCCCTGATCGCAAGGGTCAGCTCGGCGATCATCTCGCCGGCCCGTGGGCCGACCACCAGAGCCCCGACCAGGACATTGCGCTGCATATCCGCGACGAGCTTGATGACCCCGCCCGGTGGTCCGTTGATGTACCCCCGTGTGCCGTTGCCGGAGTCCGCGCTCACCACGCGCACCTCACTCAGCTCCTTGCGCGCCGTCGCCTCGCTGAGACCCACGGACGCCACCTCCGGGTCCGTGAACGTGACCCTTGGGATGGCGCGGTGATCAGCGACGGCGTCCTCGCCCTTGAGTTGCCTGCCGATGAGCTTGCCGTGGTACCAGGACAGGTGTGTGAAGGCACCGATCCCCGTGATGTCGCCGCCTGCCCA
>JALZAG010000020.1 GCA_030948445.1 Candidatus Dormiibacterota bacterium | reverse complement strand
GTGGCGCTGATGGCCGCCGGCGATGTCACCGCTCTCTACCTGCACATTCCCTTCTGCGAGAGGAAGTGCGAGTACTGCGACTTCGTGTCGGTCGCTGGGGCCAAGGGTCAGCACGAGTACATTGGCGCGCTCCGCGCAGAGATTCGTGCGCTCGCGCGAGTCCTGGACGGCTGTGCTCTGCGCACCGTCTTCGTCGGGGGTGGCACCCCGGGACTCCTCGACCTCACCCTGATGGCTGAGTTGATGGCTGAGGTGCGCGGCGCGTTCGACGTCGGCCCGGCTGCGGAGGTCACGCTCGAAGTCAACCCTTCGAGCTCATCGCTGCACCGGGCACAAGCGTGGCGGATGGCCGGCTTCAACCGGGTCAGCGTCGGCGTCCAGAGCACCCACGCCGACATCCTCAGCTTCCTCGGCCGTGTCCACGACGCCGGTCGCGCCGTGGACGCGGTCCGCGAGGTTCGCCGGGCGGGTTTCGACAATGTCAGCGCGGACCTCATCTACGCGGTGCCCGGGCTCGACGACCGTCGGTGGGCCGAGACGCTCGACCGGGTCATCGACGCAGAGCCCGACCACGTGTCCTGCTATGAGCTGACCGTTGAGGACGGCACGCCCCTGCATCGCTCAGTGGCCGAAGGACGCGTGCGGGTCGTCGAACCGGAGACGGCACTGCGCCAGCACCGCATCGCCGTCGACGCGCTGGCGACCGCGGGGTATGCCCAGTACGAGGTGAGTAACTTCGCACGTGACGGCCGCCCCTGTGCGCACAATCTCGTGTACTGGCGCAATGGTCACTACGCGGCTGCGGGCGTGGGTGCGCACGGTCACCTTCCCGCCGTGCTGGCCGGCGGCTTCGGCCTCGAGCCAGCGCCGGAATCGCTGTCGTTCCGGTACGAGCACGGCCGCAGCGTTGCGGCGTACATCGCCGAGCGGCGCCTGGCACCGCTGTCGCTGTGCAATGTCGAGTGGATCAACGAAGAGATGCGCGGCGAGGAGGCGATCATGCTCGGGCTCCGCCTGCGCGAGGGGGTCCGGCTGGCCGATGTCGGCGCGATCACCGAAGCGCGTGAGTTGGCCGCTGCAGGATTGCTCGAGCTTGATGGTGCTCGTGCCACGGTGACGCCGCGCGGTGAGGACGTCCTCAACCAGGTGGCGCTGCGGCTCGCGCGGCCAGGCTGAACGTCGCTGCGGCTGGCGCGGCTGTGGTCACGGTGTAACGCACCGACGATCGGGTCGGGCCACTGCAGACGGCGCGGTCACGATGTGCTCTCGGCACTGGAAGTCCGGCGCGGAAATCATCACGATTGCTCGGTATGAGCCGCCCGCCGATCCATGAGCCGCCTCCACCGTCGGTGATCGCCGCTCTGGTCAGCGCCGGGCTCTCGCTCGGAACGGCGACGGCGATGGAGCCGTGGAAGGCGTGCGAGGTCCTCGAACTGCTCCGCAGCTCGGTTCGCACCGAGCCGCAGCGCAGGCCCGCAGCCCCTGCCCGTGGTACCATTTAGCACTCGACCGTTAGGAGTGCTAAAGCCCGCGCGCAGCGGAGCCGCGAAGGAGAGCGAGTTGGAGACGCCCGTCCCCATCCCCCTCGACGCACGCAAGCAGCAGATCCTCAAAGCGGTGGTGGCTGACTACACGCGCACCGGTATCCCGGTTGGCTCGCATGCCCTGGCGATTCACCTGGCGTCCTGGTCTTCGGCGACGATCCGCAACGATCTCGCCAACCTCGTCGACAGCGGCTACCTGCTGCAGCCCCACACCTCAGCCGGACGTGCGCCGTCTGACCTCGGCTACCGCTACTACGTGGACTTCCTCATGGAGGAGGAGCCGGTCCCAATCGCCGTCCGGCGCCAGATGGACCCGTTCTTCGCACAACTGACCGGTGGCCTCGAGGAGACCCTCGAGGTCGCTGCGCGCGCCCTCGCGCTGGCCACAGACGCCGTCAGCATGGTGACCGGGCCCCGGGCGCTGGGAGCGCGGCTCAAACACCTCGACCTCATCTCTCTGGAGCCGAGGCATGTGCTCCTGCTCGTGGTCCTCGAGGGCAACCTGATCCGCCAGCAGCCGATAGCGCTGAGCCGTGAGGCCACCCAGACGGAGCTGAGCGGGCTCGCCCATCACCTCAACACCGTGCTCGAGGGGGCCGATTCGCGACAGGTCGCTGATGCTCCGGCCGGCGCATCGGCGCCGCAGGATTCGCTGTGGGCGGAGATCGTCCCTGCCGTCGCCACTCTCATGGAGTCCATCGACGCCGGCCAGGACACCCTGGTCGTGCACGACGGTGTGCGCAACCTGCTCCACCAACCGGAATTCGCCGACGTCGGCCGTTTCCAGGAGGTACTCGATCTGCTCGAGGAAGAACGGGTCCTCGGCGAGATGCTTGCCACCATCGAGATGGATCACGGGACGCGGATCATGATCGGGCGGGAGACGGGCCTGGAGCAACTACGCCAATGCAGCCTGGTCATGACCACGTACCGCGTCGGGGCGCAACGCTGGGGCACGCTCGGCGTTCTCGGGCCCACCCGCATGCAGTATTCGCAGGTGTCTCCGCGTGTTCGTTACGTGGCCACGCGCGTCGGCGACTCGCTGAGCCGCACGCTGCGATGAGCCCGCAGGACATCGAGCACGAGACCAACGCTGCGGCGGGCGAGCCTACGTCCGCGGAGCCGGACTCCAGTGTGGACGAGGCTGCGGACGACGCACCTGCGACGCCGAACGCGGAGCCGGACGAACGCTATCTGCGCCTGGCTGCCGACTTCGAGAACTTTCGGCGACGCAAGAACCAGGAACTCGCCGACCGGTCTCGCTACGCGAGCGAGGACGCCGCCAGGGCTCTGCTGCCGGTGCTTGACAACCTCCGGCGCGCCGTCGCACACGCGGCTGAGGTGGGTACGGAGGAGTTCTTTGTGAGCGGCCTCGAGCTCGTTGTGCGCGAGTTCGAGGCCGCGCTCGAGAAGCTCGGCGTCGTCCCCATCGACGCCGAGGGCCAGCCGTTCGACCCCTCGCTTCACGAAGCGATCGGCAGCGTCGACGGCGGCGAGGTCGATGTCGACACGGTCGCTGATGAGGTGCAGCGCGGGTACAGGCTTCACGACCGTGTGCTGCGTCCCTCGCTGGTGCGAGTCCTGCACCCGGGGTCTCCGGAGAGCGCGGGCTGATGGCCACCGTCAAGCGCGATTACTACGAGGTGCTCGGCGTCGAGAGGACCGCGACGGGCGCCGAGCTGAAGAAGGCGTATCGCAAGCTGGCCATGGAGTTCCACCCGGACCGCAACCAGGGAGACAAGCAGGCCGAGGAACGCTTCAAGGAGGTCGGTGAGGCGTACTCGGTGCTGAGTGACCCGCAGAAGCGCCAGCGCTACGACACCTTCGGGCACTCGGCCAACGGCATGCCCGACCTCGGCGGCTTCTCTTTTGACTCGGCCTTCGACCTCTTCGACATGTTCTTCGGTGGCGGCGGCCGCCGTCGCCAGAGCGGGCCACAGCCTGGCGCGGACCTGCGCATGAATGTCGACATCAGCTTCGAGGAGTCTGTCTTCGGCGCCAGCCGGACGGTCGAGGTCCCGCGCAAGGGGACATGCTCGGACTGCAGGGGCAGCGGAGCGGCGTCGGGCACACAGGCCGCCCAGTGCCAGGACTGCGGTGGCAGCGGACAGGTGCGGCGCAGCGTGCAGAGCATCTTCGGCCAGATGGTCAACGTCAGCGCCTGCCCACGCTGCCACGGCGAGGGCCGCATTGTGGAGCAACCTTGTGCCACCTGCCGTGGCCAAGGGCGGGTCGACGAGCGTCAGAAACTCGACATCACGATCCCGGCCGGCGTGGACGAGGACGTGACCCTTCGGTACGCGGGCCAGGGTGAGGCCGGTCCGCGCGGTGGCCACCGTGGCGACCTGTACGTGGGGTTCCGGATCGCCCCACATCCACACCTGGTGCGCCGCGGCCAGGATCTCCTGTACGAACTCGCTGTCAGCGTGCCCCAGGCCGTGCTGGGCGACCGGATCACGGTGCCGACCGTCAACGGTCAGCACGAGGTCGACGTACCTGCGGGGACCCAGCACGGCAAGGTGATCAAGGTCGCGGGCATGGGTGTGCCGCACGTGCGCAGCGGCCGTCGGGGCGACCAGCTGTGCGTGGTCCACGTGGCCGTGCCGACCCACGTCACCGGCACGGAGCGAGAGCTCTACGAGCAACTCGGTCAGCGCGAGGGAAAGCCCGCCGAAGTCCGCAAGGGCTTCTTCGACTCCTTGAAAGACGCCTTCCGCGGCTAGCGCCACAGGGTGGTTTACACCGTTCACGCGCTGGGTAAATGTCGGGTCGGCACCGCACGGCGTGCCGCAGCAGCCCTACCCACGGAGGTGCGTGACATGGCCCTGGTACGTTGGAATCCCTGGAGCGACCTGTTCAGCCTGCACAACCAGATGGACGAGCTCTTCCAGTCCACCCTGCCGCAGACCGAGTCGCGCAGCGGCGGCGAGCACTTCAGTCTGCCCGTCGACATCCGCCAGAGCGAGGAGGCCTTCACCATCGAGGCGTCGGTCCCCGGTTTCAATCCGGAGAACGTTGAGGTGACGTTCGAGGACGGCGTTCTCAGCATCAAGGGCACCTACAGCGACGAGCACGAGAAGGCCGGCGCGGACTACGTGCGGCGTGAGCGCCGCACCGGCTCCGTGTACCGCCAGATCGGCCTGCCCGCCGAGGTGCGCCCCGACGAGATCAGCGCGGCCTTCCACCAAGGCGTGCTCACCGTGACCGTGCCGCGCGCCGCCAAGGCGCAGCCAAAGCGCATCCGGGTGAACACGGGCGCGCCGAGCACCGCGAACATAGTCGAAGGTCAGGCGAGCGCGAGCTAGCCCCGGCGAAACACGACAGCACAGAGGCCCGCTTCACGGCGGGCCTCTGCTGTGATCCCGGCGACAGGCTGGCTAGCCGGGCGGCCAGGACATCGGCCGCCCCCCCAGGAGGTGGAGGTGAAGGTGGCTGACGGTCTGGCCTCCGTCCGCGCCTACGTTGGTGACGATTCGGTATCCGCTCTCCGCGATCCCCTCGGCCCGGGCGAGTTGCTGGGACACGTGCAGGAGCCGAGCCCACAGCGCGTCGGTGTCAGGCGTCAGCTCCGCTGCCGAGCGCACGTGCTCGCGCGGTATGACCAGGATGTGCGTCGGCGCCTGCGGGTTGATGTCCCGGAAGGCCACCACCAGCTCATCCTGGTGGACGAGGTCGGCGGGGATGTCGCCGGCGGCAATGGAACAGAAGAGACAGTCGGTCACGTGCCGACCAGCCTAGCGTGAAGCAGATGGCCGTCGATGCCATCGACCTCGACGAGGTCGAGCCCGCCCGCCCGAGTGGCGGCTGAAGCAGTGGCCACCACCTCGAGATAGGTCGCCGCGATGCCGTGGGCCACGCCGGCCTCGACCCCGTCCCACACCACGCGCTGGCGCGAGCCAAGGGCGCGCTGGAGGCGAGCGCGTCCGCTGGTCTTCGCGGCGCGTCGCACCTCGGCGCTGCGCCGTCGCGCTGTCATGTCGCCGACTCGCCCACCCAGCTCGGCAGCCGGCGTGTTCTCCCGCGGCGAGTAGCGAAAGGTGTGGACCGCCAGCATCTCGGTCTCCGCGATCAACGAGAGGGTGCTGGCGTGGTCCAAGTCGGACTCGCCTGGGAACGCCACCATCACGTCACTGGTGAACTCGGTGCTTGCATCGAGCGCACGCAGGGCGGTGCAGACACGCAGGTACTGGGCACGCCTGTAACCACGGTGCATGGCACGAAGGATCGAGTCGCTGCCGCTCTGCAGCGGCATGTGCCAGTGCGAGCACAGCTGAGGGTGCGCATTGAGCTCGATCAACTCGGCGGTGACGTCGTTGCTGTTGACGCTGCTGAGCCGAATGCGGGCGCGCGCGCCGAGGTCATCGAGGAGCACCCGGGTCAGGTGCGCCAAGGTGGTGCCGTGTTCGCGCCCGTAGGAGCCCAGGTCCACCCCGGTCAGCACGACCTCCGCGTGGCCAGCCCCGACGGCGCGAGCCACCTGATCGCGGACGTCCGCGATGGGCACTGAGCCCGCCGCGCCACGCGCGCGCCACACCGAGCAGTACGTACAACGGTGATTGCAGCCGTCCTGGACTTTGATGAAAGCACGACTGCGCAGCGGGGCGTCTGTCGCGGCGCTTGCCAGGGCATCTCGCTGCGAGGCGATCTGGAGCACGTAGTCGGTGATCGCGCCCTTCTCCAGGTTGGTGAACACCGCGTCGACACCGTCTGGCAGCGCGCGCTGCCCGTTGGGGTCCTGGGTCAGGTACGTCCGCGGGTTGCCGTCGACGCTGCACCCGGTGAGCACGATGTGGGCGCCCGGGTCGGCGCGGCGCAGGCGGCGCAGGCGTTGGCGGGTGGTGGCATCTGCCGCCACGGTCACCGTGCACGAGTTGAGCACCCTGACGTCTGCGGGCCGATCATCAGCCACGACCTCACATCCCGCGGCGGCGAGACGACCCGCGAGGTCGGCCATCTCCGCATAGTTCACCTTGCAGCCGAGGGCGGTGACGGACACCCGCAGGGGCGTGCCCGCGGTCACGTCGATGGACCCGGTGTCAGAGGCTCTGCGAGGTCACCGGCGCGCGCCAGCAACACCGCACAGGCGATGGCGCCGGCATAGCGCGTGCGCAGGATTCGCGCGCCCATGTGCACCAGCTCAGCTCCGGCGCGGCGCAGCGTGTCGAGGTCCTGGTCGCCGAACCCTCCCTCGGGGCCGATGCACAGCGCCAGCGGCCGGTTCACATCAAGGTGGGTGTCTGCGAGTGAGCTCTCACCGCCAAATGTGCACGCCACCACGCGCGACGACCTCTCGAGGGCGGCGAGTGCGTCCGCAAGCGGCACCGGGGCATGGACGCGCGGGATGGCGCCGCGGCCGGCGAGCTGGGCCGACTCGGTGGCCACCGCCTGCCAGCGATGCACACGGTGAGCGACCCGGTCATCCGCGGGCCGGCTGACAACACGCTCGGTGATCACCGGGCGCACCTCCGCGGCACCCACCTCAACGAGAAGATCGATGCAGTCCTCCATCCGCTCGCGGGGAAGGGCCTGGACCACGGTGACACGCAGGCGAGGCTCGCCGGTGGCTGCTCTGCTCCATATCACGCTGCCCTCGACGCGCTCCGGACGGACGCTGCGCAGCAGGACACCGTGTTCGTGACCGCCCTCATCGACCACCACGATGGTGTCGCCACTGCGCATCCGCAACGACCTGGCGATGTGAGTCGCAACAGGACCCTCCATCACCACCGCATCTGCGGCGATGCCGTCGCCACTGACGAAGAACCTCTGCGGCATCGACGTATTCTCGGGTGCCGCGGTCACCCCGCGAGGAAGTCGAGGCGGACCCGGCGCTGCGGGTTGTCCGCGTTGAGGTCGACGAGCACCACTCTCTGCCAGGTGCCAAGAACCAGCCGGCCGCCATCGACGGGCAGTGTCAACGAGGGGCTGACCAGGGCCGGGAGCACGTGGTCGGCTCCGTGCCCGGTGCTGCCGTGACGATGCGTGTAACGATCGTCACGCGGTAGCAGACGCTCGAGGGCGCCGACGAGGTCGGCTTCGGACCCGCTCCCCGTCTCCATCACGGCGAGGCCGGCGGTTGCGTGCAGAGCAAGGATCGAGAGCAGCCCGTCGCCGCCGCTGTCGCTGGCGAACGCCGCGACGTCGTCGGTGATGTCGACCACCTGTGCTCGGCTGGTGTCCACGGCAAGCTGTTGGGAGCGCACGCTGGTTCCTCGCAAACTCGGGGGGTGGATGGGCCAATGTGGATTGTCCGCGCAGGGCACGCGCTGACGGGCGGTAGCATCGCTTGGCGATGCACGAGACACGACTCCCGGCCGCCGATGGGACCGAGCTCGCGGTCACCGTCGCCGGTGCCGGTCCGCC
Organism: Candidatus Dormiibacterota bacterium; assembly: GCA_030948445.1. The sequence continues at coordinate 25,489 of JALZAG010000020.1, read as the reverse complement.
ACTGCTTCTCATCCCCGGGCTTGGCGCCACGCGCGTGGTATTCGATCCGCTGCTGCCGCTGCTGACGCCGCACTTCAGCGTCGTGGTGTACGACCAGCGGGGAGTCGGAGCGTCGCAGGCGGACCCTGGGCCCTTCACCACCGCGCAGCTCGGCGACGACGGTGTGGCCGTGCTCGACGGCTTGCGCATCGATCGGGCGACGGTTCTCGGCGCGTCGTTCGGGGGAATGGTCGCCCAGCAGCTGACGGTGCGTCATCCCGGCCGGGTCAGCGCCCTGGTGCTGGCCGCCACCGGTCCCGGCCGTGCGCACCTCGTGCGCGAGCCGGACCCCGCCGCGTCCGACGCGCTGCTGGGCAAGGGCGCTGGCACCCCGGAGGATGCGTACCGGATCGCGTGCACCGTGCTCTATTCACGCGCCTTCCAGGAGGAGCACGCCGACTTCATCGAACAGCAGGTCCGCGACCGAGCGCGTCGCCCGATCGACCCCAGGGCATTCCGAGCCCAGCTCGCCGCCTCACGCAGTCACGATGCGTGGGACCAGCTTCCCGCGATCGCGTGCCCGACGCTGGTGATGCACGGGAGTGAGGATGCTGTGATGCCACTCGCCAATGCGCAGCGCCTCGCGTCGCGCATCCCCGGCGCGATCCTGGAGGTGCTCGACGGCGCGGGGCACCTCTTCTTCCACGAGCAGCCAGACCGGACCGGGGCGGCGGTCAGCGCGTTCGTCGCCGCCCGCTGATCGCGGGGGCGGGGGTCAGCCCGGGCCGCTGACGTCATCCTCGGTATCCGCAGCGATCGCGGGCTCGTCGGTCGCGCCGCCGGTGCCACCGGCCTCGTCCTCTCCGTTGGTGGCGCGTCGCCGATTGGCCTCTTGGACCGCCGCTATCTGCGCAGGCGCGGTGGCGGTGGCGGTGGTCTCGCGGATCACGGTGACCTTGATCATCCCCGGGTACTGCATCTCAGTCTCGATCTCGCGGGCGATCTGGCTGCTCAGCTCGGCGACCTGCGTGTCCTTCACCTGCTTGGCGCGGACGAAGATGCGCACCTCGCGGCCCGCCTGCAGGGGAAAGGCCCGCTCCACGCCGGAGTGCCGGGTGGCGATGGTCTGGAGTTGCTCGAGCCGGGCGAGGTAGGTGGCCAGGGTGTCCCGGCGCGCGCCCGGCCGGGACGCGCTGATGGCGTCCGCGCAGATCGTGAGCATCGCGAGGTCGGTGGTGGGCTCCTCGTCGAAGTGATGAGCCTTGACCGCGTGGATGATCGCCGGGTCCATTCCGAGGACACGGAGGAGTTCGCCGCCGATGATCGCGTGGGAGCCTTCGACGTCGTGGTCGACCGCCTTGCCGATGTCGTGCAACATCCCGGCGTCGCGCGCGACCGTCTGCGACATCCCCAGCTCGGCGGCGAGCACGCCGCAGATGTGACCCGTCTCCTCGCAATGGAGCAACGCGTTCTGGCCGTACGAGAAACGGTAGTGGAGGGTGCCCATCAGCTCAGCGAGCTCCGGGCGTCCCTCCATCTGCATCTCCCACAACGCCTGCTCGCCGAGCTGGCGGACCTTGCTGGAGAGCGAGCCGCGGGTGCGCAGCAGCAGCGGCGGCACGTCGGCGGCTTGGAGCTTGCGATCGACCACCTCCAGGGCCGCCTGCCGGGCAACCTCCCTCCCGATGGGGTCCATGCCCCGCAGTGTCGCCTGGGCGCGGTCCTCGTCGAGGCCGAGCTCCATGCCAGTGTCCTCGGCGATGACCGACAGCGCGCTGAGGAGACGTTCGCGGCCGTGTTCGTCGAGCTCCTCGAGGGACAGCGGTGCAACCCGCGGAACGCCGTCGGCGTGCCCGCTCAACTGCCGCTCCATTGCCTCGACGATCAGGCTGCGCGCCATTGGCTCGGCGTCGCCTGCGCGCTCGAACATGGCCGCCTCCACCAGCGCGGGGTGTTCGGCGGCGAGATCGTTGTCGATCCGTTCGAGTACCAGGCGCTCGGCCGTCGCACGGTCGAGGTCCGCCGCCCGCTCGAACGTGGCGGTGACGTCGGCGCGCGCGGCCGCCACCGCGGCGATCCGCTCGTCAATCTCCTCGCGGCGCTTCTTGTGGAGGTGGCGTCTGTCGTCGAACACGGCCCGGCGATCACGGTAGGTGCGTTCGCGTTCCTCGACGAGCGCGTCGGTGGCCTCCACGGCCTGTTCCCGGGTCCGGACCTCCTCACGGACCGCCTCGCGTGCTGCCAGTGCCTGGTTGCGCGCCTCCGCAATCACCCGGTCGGCCTCAGCGCGGGCTCGGGCCGCCGCGGCCGGGTCAGAGGCGACCGTGGGACGGTGGGTGGGCTCCGACGGCCGGCGCGCGGCGATCACCGCACCGACCCCGACGAGGGCGACGACCACGACGGCAACGGCCAAGACCACGATCACCCGCCGAGTGTACGGGGCAGGCGCGGGCCGAGCCGGCCGTGCCGCTCAGCCTCCGGGCGGCGGGTCAAAGGGGTCGCTCACCTCGTTGACCAGCTCGCGCGAGAACATCAGCGCTGCCGGCGGGACCGTGCGGCGCCGATCCCAGACCAGTGCCATCGTCCGCGCGATGGGAGGATCGCGGAGTGGGATGACGGTCACCCGGCCAGAGGCTGCCGGCAACGGCATGGGCATCAGCGTGATGCCCAACCCGGCCTCCACAAGGCCCTGGACGATGCTGAAGTCGTCGCCCTCATACGCGACCTTGGTGGTCAGCCCCTGCGCGGCGAAGGCGTCGTCGATGACCTTGCGGAGGCCGCTGCGCGAACGCGGCAGGATGAGCGGCTCGTCGGCGACGTCGCTGAGCGCCGCGGAGGTACGGCCGGCCAGCCGATGGCCAATGGGTACCACCACCGCCACACGCTCACGGAAGAGCGGCACGGTCTCGAGGTCGGGCGTGTTGACGGGGGGCGGCCCCAGGATGCCGAGATCGAAGTCCCCGGCGAGCACCCCGCTGGCCACCTCGGCTGTGGTGCCCTCCTCCAGGATGAAGCGCACCCCGGGGTGAGCGTGCAGGAACCGGGCGAGCCGCTGTGGGAGCCAGCGCGCTCCCACCGTGTGCAGGAAGCCGATCCGGACCTCCCCGGACTCCGCTGACACGGCGCCCTCGGCGTCGGCGACGGCCTCCCGAAGGTCGCTCAACAGCCGTTCGGCCCGACCGACGAACCGTTTCCCTGCCTGCGTGAGACGGATGGAGCGTCCGATCCGTTCGAACAGTGGGACGCCGATCTCCTGTTCGAGACGGGCGATCTTGCGGCTGACCGTTGACGGATCTGCCTGCAGCGCCTCCGACGCCCTCCCTAGGTGTTCGAGCCTGGCAACCTCAAGGAAGGTCCTCAGGGAGTCGGCATTGATGCGATCCATGCATCAATCTGATCCGAAAAGTGCTCTTGATGTCAACGCTGGCGGCCGATACCCTTGGGTTCAGTGGTGACCGACACGTCAAACGCAGCGTTGTCCCGGCAGCCGGCGCCAACCCGAGGAGATTGAATTGTTGATTGAGAATGCGACCCAGGAGGTGCACGACGCGCGTCAGCGTCATCACCGGGAGATGGTTGAGCGGACCCGGCTGCGCCGTCTCGTCGAGCGCGTCGACGAGGTGATCAGCGCCTGCGAGGAGATCCACCTCCAGAGCATCAAGGAGACCCCCGCGGACCTCAAATCACGCGCCGAGGACGTCTTCAGCTTCGCGCGCAGCGCGGTGTCCAAGACCGGTGACCGCGAGGCGCTCGCCGCCGTCGAGGAGGCGATCAACCGCAGGCAGATCAAGATCACGGAGATCATGGACATCCTCTGGACCATCCAGGAGATCGTCTTCGACCTCATGCTGCCCTGGCGCACCGAGCTCCCCGAGGACGTCGAGCCCGAGGGTCCGATCACTGGTGCGCCGGATTGGAGGCGCTGGACCGCCGTCGCGTAAGCGACGGTCAGCTCTCCTCGACGCCGCGGCCCTCGTCGCACACGGTTCGGTATTCGCAGCGCGGACAGTTCCACGTCGACGGGTGAGGCGGAAAATCACCGTCCCGCCAGGCGTTGGCCATGTCGCGTGCGGTGACCGAGAGGAACCGGTACGAGGTGTCGAGCTGGTCGCGCGTGAACGGCACCCGGGTGACCTCGCCGGTCTGCAGATGGTGCAGCTCGACGGCTACGTCGTCCCTGCGCTCACGCCGAGAGACCGCCACGGCGTAGGCGCGCACCTGGATGTCTCGGCGCAGCTGCTCCTCGTCGCGCGCCGGCCCGGTCTTGTAATCGACCACAGTTGTGCCGCCACCGGCGTCCGTGTCGAGGCGATCCCAGCGTCCGCGCACGTCGGCGTGGTCGAGCGCGAGGCTGAAGGTCTCCTCGACAGCGGCCACCGAAGCGTTGCGCCACGCGTCGCTCGCGACGTAGCGGCGCAGCTGCTGCTCGCCCAGGTCGCGCAGCTCCGGATGGCTGCCCTTCGGTCCGCGGGCCGTGGTCCATGCGCTGTTCCAGATCGCTGCCACCGTCTCCGCACCGATCTCCTCGCCCGCGATGCGACGCATCGCGGCGTTCTGGAGAACCACGTGCATCAGCGTGCCGAACCAGCTCTGCAGAGAATCGCGCACCGGCATGCGGTAGCGGTGGCGGTATTCAAATCGCCGAGGACATTGCTTGAAGACGCGAATGTCAGAAACACCCACGGACAGGCGCTCCGCACCGCGACGACCGGCGGCGCGCGCCGGGCGGGGGCGCAGCGGGGCCGCCGTGGGCACCTCCCGCGACCAGGTGTCCCCGGCGGTGGCGACCGGCGCCAGGAAGGGGGAGGGGGCCTCGTCCTTGAAGCTGCGCGGGTAGCGCCGCGCGCGCGAGAGCACGAGGCGGTCACGCGCGCGAGTCGCGGCGACGTAGAAGAGCCGCCGCTCTTCATCGATGACTGCGTCGCCTGGCGGCGGCAGTTCGGGGACGAGCGCTGCGGGCAGCGCCAGCGCTGACGGGGATACCGTGAAGCGTCCCGGCCAGCGCGACTCGACGCAGCCGGAAAGGATCACCACCGGCCACTCGAGGCCCTTGGCCGAGTGCGCGGTCAGCAGCATGACGCCGTCGTCGACAGCGTCGATGGTCGCCAGCTCGTCGGCGTTGCGGCTGTTGCGCAGAACCTCGAGGTAGCGCAGTGCTGTAGCCAGGCGGTGGTCGTCACTCCAGTCAGCGAAGGACTCGAGCAGCTCGCCGAACTTGTTGAGGTTGGCACCGGTCTGCATTCGCGCCAGCTCGTCCTGCTGGTCGAGGAGGCCCAGGAAGTTGCTGCGCTCCAGCGCCTCGTAGAAGATCTCGCGGACGTCATCCCGCGCGCTCATGGCGTGTAGCGCCTGGACATCTGCGATGCATAGCGCCGCCGCATGCGCGTCATGCGCGTCCAGCGAGGAGGCGCTCGCACCTTCCACCAACTCCAGTAGCGGAGCGTCGTGCTCGCTGCACAACTGCACCAGGCCGAGCCGTCCCCGGTTGCTCACCTTCCAAGAGGGCAGCTGCAGACAGCGAAGGAGCGCCTGGGAATCGGTGGGATCGGCCGCGGCACTGAGGAGGGCCAGCAGGTCCTTGATCTCGGGTTGTGTGAAGAAGCCTCGGCCGCCCTGCACCTGGTACGGAACCCCGGCCTCACGCAGGCCGCCGATTGCGGCGCGCATATCGGCGTGACGGCGGAAGAGCCAGGCGACGTCCGCCGCACGCATGCCACCCTCGATCAGTCGTCTGCACTCCGAGGCGACGCCGAGCACCTCACTGCGTTCGTCGGCGGCCTCCCACAGCTCCACCGGGTCGCCCTTGCAGCGCTCGGCCACCAACGCCTTGGCGATACGCGAGGCCGGATCGGCATCCGCGATGATCGCGTCCGCGCCGCGGACGATCGCTGGTGTGCTGCGGTAGTTGTGTGACAGCACCACGCGCGCGTGGTCAGGGTACGTTCGCGAAAAGCGGTCCAAGTTGGCGAGGCTGGCGCCGCGAAACTTGTAGATGGCCTGGTCGTCGTCGGCCACCACCAGGATGTTGCGGTGCGACTCGACCAGGGTCTCGATCAGTCGCGCCTGCGCGTAGTTGGTGTCCTGGTACTCGTCGACCATGACGTAGGAGATCGCGTCGCAGACCGCGCGACGCGGCGCGTCGTGTTCGCGCAGGAGTTGCTCGGCGCGCAGGATGGTGTCGTCGTGATCGAGCACCGCGCAGCGCATGTAACGCTCGTCGAGTGCGGCGTAGACCGACGCGATCTCCACGTGCCGATCGAGCAGCGCCCGCTCGGCGGGGTCGTCCGTGGCGAGCAGCCCGTCGGCGGCCCATTTCGCGTACCGGGTTGGAGTCACCAGCTCCTGTTTGGCCTTGCCGATGACGTCGAGGATCGAGTCGACGAGGTCATGCGGGCGCACGGGGTTCCACAGCGTCCGCGGCTTGAGAGCTGCCAGGACCGACTCGAGGTGGAGCCACCGCTCGGCCTCGTCGGCGATCCTGAAGGCGGGCGAGATCCCAGCCAGCCAGCCCCACTCCCGAACGACCCGGCCGGCGAAGGAGTGGTAGTTGCTGAGCGGCGGTTCACCGGCGAATGAACCGTGCGCCGCCTCGGCGCGCGAGCGCATCTCTGCCGCCGCCTTGCGGGTGTACGTGAGGACGAGCTGAGCAGACGGCGCCACGCCCTCGTGGTTGAGGGCGAGGAACCTCTCCACGATGACCCGCGTCTTGCCGCTCCCCGGCCCGGCAAGGACCAGGCACGGGCCGGTCCGATGTGCAACGGCAGCCTGTTGGTCGGAGTCGAGGGGCAGAGCGGGCACGAACTCCCCAGTAACCATCGCGTTCGAACGCATGTACGCTGGCGAGCTGTAAGGGTACTCCCTGGGCTCCGATGGAGCCAGGCTCGTCACCCAGCTGGCCGGCAGCGACGGGTTCAGCGAAGATGCCCCCGTGGCATCCGTCCAGCTGGTACGAGACGGCAGCGTCTTGGTGGTCACCATGCACCGACCCCAGGTGCGCAACGCCGTCGACCGCGAGACAGCGGATTCGTTGGTCAGCGCCTTCCGCGATTTCGACGCCGACGACGCACTGTCGGTCGCGGTGCTCACAGGCGCCGGCGCAGCGTTCTGCGCCGGCGCAGACCTGCGAGCCGCGGACGGACTCCGCACGCAGGAGGATGGCGACGCACCGCTGGGCGTGTCCCGGATGCAGCTCGGTAAGCCGGTGATCGCGGCTGTCGAGGGTCCGGCCGTGGCCGGGGGCCTCGAGCTCGCGTTGTGGTGCGACCTGCGCGTCGCTGCCCGGGGCGCAGTCTTCGGCGTCTATTGCCGGCGCTTCGGTGTGCCGCTCATGGACGGCGGCACCATCCGGCTGCCGCGCCTGATCGGTCACGGTCGAGCACTTGATCTCATCCTCACCGGGCGCGCGGTGGACGCGGAGGAGGCACTGCGCATCGGGCTGGCCGACCGTGTCGTTCCCGACGGCGAGGCGCTGACCGTGGCGATCACACTCGCTCATGAGCTGGCCGCGCTTCCCCAGACATGCCTGCGCAGCGACCGGATGTCTACCTACGAGCAGTGGTCGCTGGCAAGCGCAGACGCGCTGGTCAACGAGACACGACGTGGCATCGCGGTGATCGAGAGTGGGGAAACCGCCCGGGGCGCGGAAAGGTTCGCGCGAGGCGACGGACGGCACGGCACCAGCCTCGGGTGATCGCGCCCTCGCACATCGGCACGGCGCGCGGCTGCGGGACGGCTTGGCCGGGGCGCTGGGTACAATCGACTCTCGATCAACATCCCTGACGTATTCCTGCTGCCCGGACTGGGCGGCCCGAAGGAGGTGATTCCGACCGTGTCGGAGGTCAAAGTCCGCGAGGGCGAGACCTTTGAGAGCGCTCTGCGACGCTTCAACAAGAAGATCAAGCAGAACGGCATCCTCTCAGAGGTTCGTCGACGCGAGCACTACGAGAAGCCCTCGGTCCGCCGCAAGCGAAAGCTGGTAGCCGCCAAGAAGCGTCGAGCCAAGGCAGGCTGATCCGCGGTCGGCGCAAAGCTCCGCGTGCGGCAACGGCTCGCGTGGGTCCTGGTCGTCACCCGTGCAGTGATGAGAGTGAGCATCCAGCGTGCCGAGTCCGTCACCCTCGCGGCCCATCGCGAGGCAATTCGGCGCGCCGGTCTCGGCCCACTGCTGCGCCGCAGCGGCGACGCGCTCGGGGTGTCCTCACGCGCCTCGCTAGCTGTGCGGCTCGCTGACGACGATGAGCTGCGCGCTCTCAACGCACGCTTTCTCGGCAGTGACACCCCCACCGACGTGCTGGCGTTCCCCGCCGGTGAGCGCGATCGAATCGGCGACATTGCCATCAGCGTCGAGCGCGCCGTCGGCCAGGCGCCTGGCAACGACGGCGCCGCCGAATTGCGCCTGCTCGCCGTCCACGGGTTTCTGCATTGCCTGGGCCACGATCACCACACCAGCGACCAGGCGGCCGCGATGACCATCGCCACTCGCGCATTGCTTCGCGGCCAGGCCGTCGCACCCCTGGTCCCGGCCGTCTGAATGGCCTCGCTGATCATCGGCCTCGGCAATCCAGGCGGGGAGTACGCGCGAACCCGGCACAACGTGGGCTGGATGTGCCTCGACGAGGTGGAGTCAAGCGGTCGCTTCGGACGCGAGCGCCGAGAGGGGCCCGCCCGAGTCCGCGAGGGTGTCATCGATGGCTACGAGCTGGTCACCGCCCGACCCCAGACGTACATGAATGTCTCCGGTCGCGCGGCCGCTCACCTGGTTGGCAAATACGGTGTGACACCGGCCGACCTCATCGTCGTGCATGACGAGGTGGACCTTCCGCTCGGACGCCTCCGGCTCAAGCGGGGCGGTGGCGCGGCCGGCAACAAGGGCGTCCTCTCGATCGCGGACTCGCTGCGCACCCAGGACTTCCTGCGGGTGCGCATCGGCGTTTCGCGCCCCGCCGAACGTGACCAGATGGTCGACTACGTCCTCGACCGATTCACACGCGAAGAGCGCCAGACGCTCGCCGCGGTGCTGCCCCGCGCGGCATCCGCGGTGATGGCACTGGTGCGCGACGGTCTCGACAGCGCGATGAGCGAGTACAACCGTGCCCCTGACGACTGAGCTGGCCACGCTCCGCGAGCGCCTCGATGCCGCTCCCGAACTGCGCGAGCTTCGCGGTCTGGGTGGCGGGCGCGTTGGTGGCGTGCCCGCTGGCGCCACCGCACTGCTCGCCTGGTGGATGCGAGAGATCACCGGCGTCCCCGTGCTGCTCGTCGGCGGCGACGCGGAGTCGCTCAGCTCGGACGCCGCACTGTGGGGCGGGACCCACCGCCTCGGGCTGTTCCCTGCCGCTGACACCCCGCCCTTCGACCGCGTGCCTCCGTCGGAGGAGGTCACGCGCCAGCGGCTCAACTCGCTCTCTCTGCTGGCTGCGGGCGAACCTCCTCTGATCGTGGCCTCGCCCGCCGGCCTGCTCCGGCCGGCACTGGACGTGGCGTTGGCCCGCGGCGAGTCGATGCGGCTGCGCCGAGGTGAGCGGCGCTCGCGCGATGGGTTCATTCGCCGCGCTGTCGACCTCGGATACCGCCGGGTCAGCGCGGTGTCCGGGCCGGGCGAGATGGCGGTGCGCGGCGGGATCGTCGACCTCTTCGGGCTGGACAGGGCGCGGCCCTGGCGAGCTGAGTGGTTCGGCGACGAGGTCGAGGACCTGCGCGCCTTTGACATCGAGACCCAGACGTCGATCGCCAAGCTCGAGGAGGTGGCGATCTGGCCGGCGCGCGAGCTCGATCTGCGGACTGCGACTGTGCAGCGCGCGCTGGCCGAGGTCGATGGACTCGACGTCTCCGCCTGCCGCCCAGAGGTGCGCGAGGCTTGGGAGCGCGACCGCGACCAGCTGGCCACCGGCGCGTACGACGACGGCGTGGACCTCTTCTACCCATACCTGGTCGGCGATCGGCCTACCACGCTCCTCGATCACGCGGGACACGACGCGCTGGTGCTCCTCGCCGGCGGCCGGGAAGCGTTCCTGCGCAGCGCCCAGCGGCACGCCGAGGAGATCGAGAACCTCCGCAGTCAGGAGGAGGTGCGGGGCGAGCTCCCGCCTGGCGCCCGCACCGGCCTGCTGAGCGCTGACGCCCTGCTCGCCGAGCTCGATCGCCACCGCTGCTTCGAGTTGGTCCGCGAGACGGATGGCGACGTGGTCCTCGACTGGCGTGGCGTCGACAGCTTCGTCGGGCGGATCAACACCTTCAGCGCCACCGTGCGACAGGTCACCACCGCCGGCGCGTCGGTGCTCGTGGTGAGTCGGCAGCAGCATCGCGTCGAGGAGTTGGTGCGCGACGACGGTCTCGACCCTCTGGACGTTGCCGAGATGGACGGCAACGTCAGCACGCTTCCGCCCGGGTCGCTCGCCGTCACCGGGGGCGACCTCTCCGCAGGCTTCTCAACCGGGCAGACCGGGCTGGATGTCTACACCGACCACGAGCTCTTCGGGGCGGTGAAGCGCCGCGGGTCACCGCTGGCCCGTGGCGCACGACGTGCCGAGTCCACCTCGGCGCGGGGCGCGCGACGGGCCGCCTCGGGCAACGCCGCGCACGCCGCCTTCGTCATGCAGTTCAGCCCGGGCGACGTGGTGGTGCATCGCGACCACGGGGTGGGCCGCTTCCTCGAGATGCGCACCGTGAGCGATGCACTCGGCGAACACGAGTACATGACCATCGAGTACGCGGACGGGGACAAGTTGTTCGTGCCCGTGGACCATCTCGACCGTGTGGACAGGTATGTCGGCGGTGCCGATTCGCACCCGCACCTGTCGAGGCTCGGCACCGGTGAGTGGGAGCGGGTCAAGCGACGGGTCAAGGAGCGGACCGAAGAGGTTGCCCGCGAGCTGCTGACGCTGTACTCGCGCCGCGAGATGGCCGATGGTCACGCCTTCGGCCCGGACAGTGCCTGGCAGCGCGAGCTCGAGGCTTCGTTCCCCTACCAGGAGACAGCGGACCAAGAGATGGTGCTGGACGAGATCAAACGCGACATGGAGGCTTCGCGACCGATGGACCGCGTGGTCTGCGGCGACGTGGGCTTCGGGAAGACCGAGCTGGCGCTGCGCGCCGCCTTCAAGGCGGCCAGCGAGGGACGCCAGGTGGCCATGCTGGTGCCCACCACCGTCCTCGCGCAGCAGCACTTCCTGACCTTCAGCGAGCGGCTCGCACCGTTCCCGATCACGGTTCGCCAGCTCTCGCGCTTCTGCAGCGACGCCGAAATCGCCGACACCCTGACCGGTCTGCGCAGCGGCGGCATCGACATCGTGGTCGGCACCCACCGACTTCTGCAGCGTGATGTGGAATTCCACAACCTCGGCCTGGTGGTGATCGATGAGGAGCAGCGCTTCGGAGTGCTGCAGAAGGAGAAGTTCAAGTCCCTGCGTGTGGCGGTCGACGTGCTCTCCCTGTCCGCCACGCCGATCCCCCGCACGCTGCACATGTCGCTCGCGGGCATCCGCGACCTGTCCGTCATCCAGACGCCACCGGAGGAGCGGCAGCCGATCAAGACGTACGTCACTGCTCGCGAGGAGTCGCTGGTGCGAGAGGTGATCACGCGCGAGCTGGCGCGCGCGGGCCAGGTCTTCTTCCTGCACAACCGCGTGCAGACCATCGAGAAGCACGCCGACGAGCTGCGCAGGCTGGTTCCGGAGGCGCGTATCGCTGTCGGTCACGGCCAGATGCCCGAGCACGCGCTTGCCGAGGTGATGCGCGCGTTCGGCGACGGGAGCGTCGATGTGCTGGTGTGCACCACGATCATCGAGTCGGGTCTCGACATTCCCAACGCCAACACCATTGTCATCAACGACGCGCATCGGCTGGGCCTCGCTCAGCTCTACCAGCTGCGCGGCCGGGTGGGACGTGCGGGTCAGCGCGCCTATGCCTACCTCCTGTACCCGCCGGAGCGTTCCCTGACCGAGAAGGCCGACAAGCGCCTCGACGTCATCAGCGAGCTCCAGGACCTCGGTGCCGGCTTCAAGCTGGCCATGCACGACCTGGAGATTCGTGGTGCGGGCAACCTTCTCGGTGAGGAGCAGCACGGCGAGATTGCAGCGGTCGGGCTTGAGCTGTACAACACCCTGCTGCGTCAGGCGGTCACCGCGCTGCAGGGCAAACCGGTGGTGGAGTCGCCGGTGCAGGTCAGCGTCTCCCTACCGGTCAAGGCCTTCCTGCCGGTCAGCTACGTCAGCGATGAGCGCCTGCGACTGCGCTGCTACCAGGAGCTCGCGGCGTGTGCCACCGAGGCCGAGCTCGAACGGGCCGCGCGCGGGCTCGTCGACCGCTTTGGCCCGCTGCCGGAGCCTGCCGACGCGCTGGTGTACTCCCTGCGGGTCCGGCTTCTTGCGGCCGCGGCCGCGGTCGTTGGCGTCGAATCCGGCGACGGCGGGGTGCGCGTGCAGCTGGGCGTCAACCACGGTGTCGACCTCGCCGGCGTTATCGGCCAGTGGCGCACCCAGGCCACCGCCACGCCGACCCGGATCGTGGTGGCCACGGCGCCGACACGGCGTGATTCCGACTGGCGCGAGGTGCTGGTTGGTCTGCTCCGCGAGCTGGGTCGGCTGCAGCGGATTCGCGCCCGGGCCCCGGCGTAAGCCGGACCGCGATCAGGGCGCCGGCAACGTCAACACGAACCGGCTCCCCGCGTCGACCCCGGTCTCTTCGAGGATGAGGTCACCGCCCATCACCTGGGCGCACTCACGGCTGAGGTACAGCCCGAGGCCTGATCCCTGGACGGCGCCGTGGCCAGTGCCTCGTGCGAAGCGGGCAAAGATGCGCTCGCGATCCTCCTCGGTGACGCCGGGCCCATTGTCCTGCACGCGAACGTGCACCCTGCCCGCCTCGGTGGCAATCGTGAGGGTCACGACCGGCCGGCGTACCGAGTACGCGATGGCATTGGCAAGGAGGTTGTCGAGCACGCGCGACACGAGCGCGGTATCACCCACTGCCTGGGCGGTGTCCGTACCGCTCATCTCGATGGTCCCCGAGCGCAGCCGGGCGCGCGGCTGGGCGCGGTCGACGGCTGCGCTGACGAGCTCGCCGATGGACATGATGTCGCGCGCAACGCCGAGGTCGTGGCTCTCGATGCGCGCCAGGATCAGCAGGTCCTCCGCCAGATCGCGCGCGTGGCCGGCCTGACGGCGGATGGTCGCCAGCTGCTTGGTCGCCTCCTCATCGAGGTGCGCCGCCTCGTCGCGCATGAGCAGGTCCGTGTACCCCTCGATGACCGTGAGCGGGCCGCGCAATTCGTGCACGGCGATGTTCATGAAGTCCCGTTTCATCTTCTCCGCCTCACGCAGTTGGTGCACCAGGCGTCTGTTGTGGAGCACCAGGGCCGCGAGGGTGGCGAACTGACCAAGCCCAACGATGTCCTCGGTCGAGAACTCCACGCGCTCGTGGTGGCGGCCCAGCACGAGGATGCCGAGCAGGTCGCCTGAGAAACGCAGCGGGGCCACCAGGGCGTGTCTGTACGGCGAGGCGTAGGGCTCCAGATCCTCGTGGATGTCGGACTCGGCGGTGTCCACGGCGATCTGTCTGCCAGCGTGGATGGCGTCGCGGATCGGCTCCGAGAGCGGCCAGCGGCTGCCCAGGGGCGCCACGCCCGACGTCGCTTCGACCACTCCGTGGCTGCCCTCGACCCGCATGATCGCGGCCGAGTCCGCCGCGGCGGCCACGCAGGCGTGTTCGATGATCCGCAGCAGAAGCGCGGGCAGGTCCTGCAGTGCGGCGACGTCCGCCGCAGCTTCCGCGGCGGCTTGGAGGCGCCGCGCCGCCGCCGTTGCCTCCTCATAGAGCTTGGCGTTGCGCAACGCCAGGCCTGCCAGGGCTCCGAACGCGGTGAGGCTCGGGACGTCCGACTCGACGAAGGCGTGTCCCTGGTAGCGCGACAGCACCAGCATCCCCACCAGGTCGCCGGCTTCCAGAACCGGCACGGTTGCGGTGTGCTTCACGCGATCGAGTGCCCCGCGGAACTCCGGGAGCGCCTGGGCGGTGGTCATGGGGCCGCCAAGAACGGTCTGCCGGGTCTCGAGAAGTTGCTGGACCAGCGGTTGCCGACCCAGCGACTCGGGCTCGTAGCCGCGCCCCACCCAGGTGACCTCCCCTCCGGTGCCGACCGACGCCTCGATGATCAGGCGGTCCCCGCTGAAGCTGGAGAGCGTGGCTCGGTCCGCCCTGGCCACGGCGAGGCTGCGCTCGAGGATTCGACGCATCACGATGCGCGCGTCCAGGGAGCCGGCGAGCTCGAGGGTGAGGGCGAGCAGGTCGTCGGTGGGGGCTGGGAGCGTCGCGTCGGCCACGTCGTCCATCGTGCTGTGGCGAGTCTAAATGTGTGCTACTGGCGATGGGAGAATTGACGACATCGTCACGCGCATCGCTGGCGGGAGGCGCCGGCCAGGTGGGACTGCGTAGTCTTTTCTCCATGAGAGAGGAGGCCGCCGACTCGCTTCGCACCCTCAACGAGGTCGTCGAGCGCCTTCGCGCGCCTGGTGGCTGCCCGTGGGACCGCGAGCAGACGCACTCGAGCCTGCGGCCGTACCTGCTCGAGGAGACATACGAGCTGCTCGAGGCCATTGATGAAGGGGGGACGGCAACGCTGCGGGAGGAACTCGGCGATGTCCTTCTCCAGGTGCTGATGCACTCGGCGATCGCCGCCGAAGCCGACGACGGGTTCGACATCGGCGATGTCGCCGACGTGACGCGCGCCAAGATGATCCACCGCCACCCGCATGTGTTCGCCGACGCCGCCGTTGACGGGGCGGCGGATGTGGTGGTCAACTGGGAGCGTCTGAAGCGCGCCGAGAAACAGGAACGGCTCTCCGTGTTGGAAGGCGTCCCCCGCGCACTGCCTGCGCTCGCGTTCGCTCAGGGCGTGCAGAAGCGGCCTGCGCGATTGGGCTTTGACGAGATGCCCAGCCCCGAGGACGCGATCGTGGCCGCGCGGAGCGCCCTTGACGTGCTCGCGCGCGGCGCGGCGGCGCAACCGGCGGTGCAACCGCGCGGACAAGACTGGTCGGTGACCGAGGGCGAGATCCGCCGCGAGGGGTCCGGGGACCCGCCGGGGGCCACCCGGCCGAATCATCAGACCGCGCCGAGCAGCGCGCTCGAGGAGTCGATGGGCGAACTCCTGTTCGCCGTGGTGGCCTTGGCCCGCCGTTTGCGCGTCAACCCCGAGGATGCGCTCCGCGCTCGAACCAACAGGTTCGCGCAACAGTTTCGCAACCTCGAACTGCAGGCGCGCGCCGATGGCGTTGATCTCCACGATCTCGACGCCACCGAGTGGCAACGCCGCTGGAGGGCAGCGCCGCACTCGGCCTGAATGGGCCGACCTTGTCAAAATGACCCGTTGCGTCCATTCTATGGACGGTCGCACGGCCAGTTTCCGCACACGTTCTCGAGGGCCGACCAATTCTTCGCCATGTCATCGCAGCCGATGCGAGTCCCCTGCGCCGCCTCGTCGTTGCAGGTCTGGCAGCCCTGTCGGGCCTGGCCGCCTACGCAGTCTTCAGCGAGGCCGCGCAGAGCAACGCGCTGGATGCCCGGGTGCGCACCCTGAGCACCCAGAACAACGCCCTGCAGCAGCAGATCACTCAGCGCCACCAGCAGATCGGTGAGACCAACAACGTTGCGTGGCTCGAGGAGCAGGCTCGCCGGCTGGGGTTCGTCTTCCCCGGTGAGACCATTTTCATCATCACCACCCCTGGATCGGCGCTACCACCGGGCGGCGGGGTCAACGCCGTGTTGCCATCGTTCGCCCCGCCCTCGCCGTCGGCTTCACCCGCGGCGTCTGCGAGCCCCGGTTCTTCGGCGAGCTCCTCACCCGGTGCAACACCGTCGGCACGTCCGTCGCCGACCCCACTCGTCTTCGTGATGCCGTCACCCACCCCGCACTGACACGCGTCGCGGGGCCATCCATGGCTTCCGATAGGCTATGACAGTGCCGGCCAGCGACCACCCATATCCTGACGTTGACCCGCGCCCGCATTTCCCCAGCGTCGAGGAGGAGGTGCTCGCCTATTGGGAGCGCGACGGCACCTTCGCGGCGTCCATCGAGCAGCGCAGCCGCGACCGTGAGTTCGTCTTCTACGACGGGCCGCCCTTCGCCAACGGCTTGCCCCACTACGGGCACCTACTGACCGGCTTCGTCAAGGACGCGGTTCCGCGCTACAAGGCGATGCGCGGCTACCGCGTGTCGCGCCGATTCGGCTGGGACTGCCACGGTCTGCCAGCGGAGATGGAGGCCGAACGTGAGCTCGGCATCTCCGGTCACGTTGCCATCGACGCGTATGGGGTTGATCGCTTCAACGAGCACTGCCGCACGTCGGTGCTCAAGTACACGCGCGAGTGGCGCAGCTACGTCACCCGCCAGGCCCGGTGGGTCGACTTCGACAACGACTACAAGACCATGGACATTTCCTACATGGAGAGCGTCATGTGGGCGTTCAAACAGCTGTGGGAGAAGGGGCTCATCTACGAGGGCCATCGCGTGCTGCCCTACTGCTGGGAGTGCGAGACGCCGCTGAGCAACTTCGAGACGCGGCTCGACGACGCCTACCGTCCGCGACAGGACCCAGCAGTCACCGTGAAGTTCAGGCTCGACCCAGTCCAGGGGCAGGCCGGCCCGACCGACCTGCTGGTGTGGACCACGACACCGTGGACCCTTCCGTCGAACCTCGCCATCGCTGTCGACCCGCACATCGAGTACGCGGTGTACGAGCGCGACGGCGAGCGCTGGATCATCGGAGCGCGCGCCGCCGAGCACTACTCGGACGAGCTTTTCGGTGCGACCCTCACCGGCACGATTCCCGGGGCGGAGCTGGTGGGGCGCACGTACTCCCCGATCTTCGACTTCTTCTCCGGCGAACCCAACAGCTTCCGGCTCCTTGCGGCCGACTTCATCAGCGAGGAGGAGGGGACGGGCGCGGTGCATATGGCGCCGGGGTTCGGCGAGGACGACCAGAGGCTCTGCGAGGCCAATGGGATTCGCGTCGTGGTGCCCGTCGACCAGAGCGGACGCTTCACCGCCGAGGTCGCGGACTGGCAGGGGCTACAGGTGTTCGAAGCCAACCCGAAGATCGTGCGGCGCTTGCGTGAGTTGGGTGCGCTGGTGCGGCACGAGACGTTCGTGCACAGTTTTCCGCACTGCTGGCGGACCGACACACCGCTGATCTACCGCGCGGTGAGCTCGTGGTTCGTCGAGGTCACCGCCATCAAGGAGAGGGCGCTGGCTCTAAACCAGGAGATCAACTGGGTCCCGGCGCATGTCCGTGACGGTGCCTTCGGCAAGTGGCTCGCCGGGGCCAGGGACTGGTCGATCAGTCGCAACCGCTTCTGGGGCTCACCTATCCCGGTGTGGAAGAGCGACGACCCCGAGTTTCCCCGCATCGATGTGTACGGTTCGCTGGACGACATCGAGCGCGACTTCGGGGTCCGCCCAACGGACCTCCATCGTCCGCACATCGACGCGCTCACTCGGCCCAACCCCGACGACCCGTCCGGGCGCTCGACGATGCGCAGGGTGGAGGAGGTGCTCGACTGCTGGTTCGAGTCGGGCTCGATGCCGTACGCGCAGGTCCACTACCCATTCGAGCAGGAGCAGTGGTTCTCATCGCACTTCCCAGCCGATTTCATCGTCGAGTACATGGGACAGACGCGGGCCTGGTTCTACAACCTCCACGTCCTGGCCACCGCGCTGTTCGACAAGCCCGCGTTCAGCAACTGCGTGGTGCATGGGGTGATCCTCGGCAACGACGGCCAGAAGATGAGCAAGCGGTTGCGCAACTACCCGGACCCAGAGGAGATGTTCGCCGATCACGGCGCCGACGCGATGCGATGGTTCCTGCTCAGCTCGCCGGTGCTGCGGGGCCAGGACATGGTCGCCGACGAACGCGGCATCGTCGCGGCGCTGCGCCAGGTGGTCATCCCCGTCTGGAACGCGTACAAGTTCTTCAGCGAGTACGCCAACATCGACGGTTATCGAGCACGGGTGCGCAAAGACGCAACCGGGGTCCTCGACCGCTACATCCTCGCCAAGGCCGATGCGTTGGTCGCTGACTCCGTCGCGCGCATGGACGCCTACGACCTCGATGGTGGTTGCCAGGCGCTGTTGCACTTCATCGACGCGCTCAACAACTGGTACATCAGGCGCAGCCGCGAGCGTGTCTGGGCAGCCGGGATGAGTGACGACAAGCTCGATTGCTACGACACCCTGTACACGGTGCTCACCACCCTGTGCCGCGTCGCCGCGCCGCTTCTGCCGATGCTCATGGAGAGCGTGTACCGGGGACTCACCGGTGAGCGCAGCGTCCACCTGACCGACTTTCCAGAGCCAGAGTCCCGTCCGGCCGACAGCGCTTTGGTCACCGCCATGGATGCCGTCCGCGACGTCTGCTCGGCGGTGCTCTCGGTGCGCCGCGCGGCCAACCTGCGGGTGCGCTTGCCACTTTCGTCGGTCACCGTTGCCGTCGTCGACCCCCGGCTGGTCGAGCCCTACCGCGATCTCATCGCCGACGAGGTCAACGTCAAGGACGTTCGGCTCATCGACGACGTCGACGCCATCGCTCGTCGCGTGCTCGCCGTCAACGCGGCGGTTGTCGGCCCGCGGCTCGGCGGGCAGGCTCAACAGGTGTTCGCCGCGGCGCGCAGAGGGGAGTGGCGACTCGTCGACGGAGGTATCGAGATCGCGGGACAGCACCTCGGGACTGACGACTTCACCCTGGCGATCCGCCCCCAGGACGAAACCACCACGCGTGTCCTCGAGTCAGCCACCGGAGCTGTCAGCGTCGACCTGACGGTCACGCCTGAGCTGGAGCGCGAGGGCCTGGCACGCGACGTGGTCCGCCTCGCGCAGTCAGCGCGTCGGGACGCCGGACTGCATCTCGCCGACCGCATCCGACTGGTCCTCGACCTCCCCTCCGCTCACGCCGCCGCCGCCAAAGAGCACAGTGACTACGTGTCCGCCGAGACTTTGGCGGCGGAGTTGCAATTCGGCCCCGTCCCTCAGGGTATGAGCATCCATGAGACCGAGCTGGATGGCAGCGTGGCCCGTGTCGGCCTGGCGCGCGTGGTGAGCTGACCGCGCGGGGGATCGGAGGCGAGTGCGCTAAACTGCCGGGGCGGCGTGGAGCAGTGGCAGCTCGTCGGGCTCATAACCCGAAGGTCGCCGGTTCGAGTCCGGCCGCCGCAAGCTTTTCCCATGCGGCAGGCCGCATGGGGACCCCGTTCCTTTCACAGAGGGGCGATGCGCCCCTCTCGCCGCGTCGGCAGAGCCGCCGCAGCTCACTCCTCACTCGGCGCGATGACTCGCGCCGGCTCGCTGCGCTGGTGGGCGTCTTGTGATGACTTCCCTCAGCGCAGGCGAATTTACTTCGCCGGAGCTGAGACCGCTAATCTGGGGGGTGCACGAGGGGGGAACGGAGTTCCCCCTTCGCCTTTTTCGGCGGCATAGCTCAGTTGGTAGAGCACCCGGCTCATACCCGGTATGTCCCTGGTTCGAATCCAGGTGCCGCCACCAACGCCGCACAACTGGCGGACTAGTGGGCGCTCACGGGTCGACGCTGGAGCCCCGGCAGCGTGGGGCTGCTGTGGGGCGATTGCGCCGTGCCGTCGCCGTCGCCATTGACGGTCGCAGCGTCCTCCGTGCCGGCGAAACCGTGGTGATCGCTTGCAGTGGCGGCCGCGACTCGACGGCGATGTTGGATGCACTGGCCCGCCTTGCGCCGCCGCGGCGGCTCGCCCTCCATGTCGCGCACATCGACCACGGGCTGCGTCAGGGAGCAGAGGAGGAGGCGGGTTTGGTCGCGGCGGCCGCGGCGGAACACCAGCTCCCGTTCACCGCTCTGTCGGTGATCGTCCCAGCCCGCGGCTCGTCCCTCCAGGACCGAGCGCGCGACGCTCGACATGCCGCCCTACAGCGACTTGCGGATGACCTCGGGGCGACCGCGATCGCACTGGCGCACACCGCTGACGACCAGGCGGAGACTGTGCTGATGCGTGCGCTCACCGGCGCCACGCCGCGCGGACTCGCTGCGATGGCCGAACGCAGCGGTCGGCTGGCCCGCCCGATGTTGCGTGTGTGGCGCGCCGACGTCACCGCCTACTGCGCTGCGCTGGGCCTGAGCACCGTCGACGATCCCAGCAATGACGACCCTCGGTTCCTTCGCAGCCGGGTGAGGCACGAGCTGCTACCCGCTCTCGAACAGGTCTTCCCCGCAGCGCGGCGGAGGCTGTGCGTGCTCGCCGAGCACCAACGCCATCTGCTCGACTGAGGGCTCTCTGGCGAGCGTCACACGGTGCGGTTGTCGCCTGCTGCAACGGCTTTCGACGCATCTCTCACAAGGGGGTTCAAACCAGACCCTCTGGTAGACTGCGGCCAATGCGGACCCCTCGTCGTGGCATCACCTACGGTGCCCTCGCGGTCGTTTTCATCCTCATCGTCTACGTGCTCATCCACGGGGCGGCTGGACCGTCTGCGGCCAGTCGGGAGTCCGGGCAGCTCGCTCAGGCAGCACAGCTTTTCAAGTCCCACAGCAGCGACAAGGCGAACACCCTCTCCACTGACCCGAACCAGCGCGCGGTCATCAACGGTGACGGCACGACCGTCACGTGGTACGACGCCAACGGTATCCAGTACCAGACGACTGTCGGCTCCAGTGCCGAAGCCGTCAAGATCTTCACTGATAATGGCTACACCAATTTTCGCAACGACTCGAGCAGCGGGAGCAACTTTCTCTTGAGCATCCTCTTGCCCAACCTGGTCCTCTTCGGGTTGATGGCGCTCTTCCTGCTCTGGATCTTCCGGCAGACACAGAGCGGCAACAACCAGGCGATGTCCTTCGGACGCAGCCGCGCGCGGCTGCTCACCGGCGACAAGCCGGCCATCACATTCGCCGATGTGGCCGGCGTCGAGGAGGCCAAGCAGGAGCTGTCGGAGATCGTCGAATTCCTCAAGTACCCGGACAAGTTCACCGCCGTGGGGGCGCGGATCCCCAAGGGCGTACTGCTGGTCGGACCGCCCGGCACCGGTAAGACCCTGCTCAGCAAGGCGGTTGCGGGGGAGGCCGGTGTGCCCTTCTTCAGCATCAGCGGGTCCGAGTTCGTCGAGATGTTCGTCGGCGTCGGCGCCAGCCGCGTGCGCGACCTCTTCGACCAGGCCAAGAAGAACTCCCCGTGCATCGTCTTCGTCGATGAGATCGACGCCGTGGGCCGCCAGCGCGGGGCTGGCCTGGGCGGCGGTCACGACGAGCGCGAACAGACCCTCAATCAGTTGCTTGTCGAGATGGATGGTTTCGAGACCGCGACGCACGTCATCGTCATCGCCGCCACCAACCGGCCTGATGTTCTCGACCCTGCCCTGCTCCGCCCGGGCCGGTTCGACCGTCACGTGATGCTCGACCGCGCCGACATCCGCGGCCGCCGCGCCATCCTCGAGGTCCATGCCCGCAACAAGCCGCTCGACCCGTCGGTGGAGCTCGAGGTGCTCGCCAAGCAGACCCCCGGGTTCTCGGGCGCGGACCTCGCCAACCTCATCAACGAGGGCGCCATCCTCGCCGCGCGGAACAACCGCAAGGTGATCATCATGGCCGACCTCGAGGAGGCGATCGCCCGGGTCATCGCAGGGCCGGAGCGCAAGAGCCGGGTGATCCTTGAGAACGAGAAGCGCACCATCGCCTTCCACGAGATGGGTCACGCGATGGTGGGGATGCTTCTCGAGCACACCGACCCCGTTCACAAGATCTCGGTGGTGAGCCGCGGCATGGCGCTCGGCTGGACCCTCAGCCTTCCCTCCGAGGACAAGTACCTGGTGAGCAAGGCCGAGCTCGAGGACCAGCTCGCCCAGATCCTCGGCGGCCGCTGCGCGGAGGAGCTGATCCTCGGCGAGAACAACATCACCACCGGCGCCTCGGATGACATCCGCAAGGCGACCCAGCTGGCTCGGCGCATGGTCACGGAGTGGGGCATGAGCGACAAGCTCGGCCCTCTGACGTTCGGAACCAAGGAGGAGCTTGTTTTCCTCGGGCGCGACCTCGGCGAGCAGCGAAACTACTCCGAGGACATCGCCAGCGAGATCGATCAGGAGGTGCACCACCTGGTCGAGACCGCGTTCCAGAAGGCCAAGGAGGTGCTTCGTCCGCGCGAGCACATCCTCCGCGCCCTCGCCACCCGGCTGATCGAGGTGGAGACGATGGAGGCGGCCGAGATGAAGAAGATCATCGCCGACATGGAGGGCGCCCCCGCCGGCGCCACCGACGGCGAGGCTCCCTCGGAGGCAGCTGCCGGGGCCTGACCCCGCTCAGCGTCGAGGGGGCGGGACCTGGTCAACGCCAGAATCGGGCGACCACGGCGTTACACTTGCGGCGAACGGCACCTCACCGGCAGACCCGCGGACGCACCAGCGCCGCGAGGCCAGGAGCCATCGGGGGCCGAGCCGGGCCGACAGCAGACGCTTGGATCACGAGGTGACCGAGACGGTGGACGCGACCAGGGACTCAGGGGAGCCCACACTTGCCTTTATCGGAGCCGGACGGGCCGGCTCCGCACTCGCGCGGGCCTTCGCTGGGGTTGGGCACCGGGTCGTCGCCGTTCACAGCCGCAGCACGGCGCACGCCGCCGAGCTGGCGTCCGCCACAGGGGCGGAGGTGGCGCCAACGGCGCTGGCGGCGATGCGCGCCGCCGACCTCACCTTCGCGACCGTGCCGGACGCTGAGCTCGCTGGGCTGGCGGCCACGCTAGCGGCCACCGGGCCGGCGTTGTCCGGCCGCTCCCTGGTGCATTGCAGTGCCACGCACGGGCCTGACGTCCTCAGTGCAATGCGCGCCACCACCGCCTCCATCGGCGCCTTCCACCCTCTCCAGGCACTTGCCGGCGCCTCAAGTGCTCCGCTGCTGCGCGGCTCGAGCTTCGTGGTGGAGGCGCCCGAGCCACTGCGCTCCACCCTGCTCACGCTGGTGGCGGACCTGGGCGGCCACGTGCTCGATCTTCCGCCCGGCAGCCGGGCTCTCTACCACGCGGCCGCCGTCCTTGCGGGCAACGCCCCGCTGGTCCTGCTGGCCCGAGCCACCAGCCTCCTGGAGGAGGCCGGCGTCGACGCGGCCACGGCCCATCGGGCACTTTCCGCGCTTCTCGCTGGAGCGGCACGCAACGCCGCCGAGGGTGGTGCCGCCGGCGCTCTCACCGGCCCCGTCGTGCGTGGCGATGCAGAGACCGTCGCTCGGCACCTGGACGTGTTGTCAGCCGACCCCAACGCTCGCGAGCTGTACCGGAGACTGTCGCTGGAGGCGCTGGGGCTCGCCGGACTCGGGGGCCGCGAAGCGGTCGCTGACGTCCTGGTGGCCGCCGCGCCGCGGAAGAGCCGGCCGACATCCAAGGTGGTTGCGCACCCGCGGGTGGCCTGAGCCCATGCCCGTCACCATCCACGACCTTCGCGCCCACAAGGAGCGCGGGGAGCGCTTCGCCATGGTGACCGCCTACGACACAGCGATCGCCAGGTTGCTCGCCGAGGCCGGCGTACCGGTGCTGCTGGTGGGCGATAGCGTCGCCAACAACCACCTCGGCTACCCGACCACATTGCCCGTGACGCTCGAGGAGATGCTCCACCATGCTCGGGCGGTGGCGCGCGGAGCTCCCGAGCAACTGCTCGTCGGGGACATGCCATTCGGCTCGTATCACCAGTCGACCGAGCAGGCCGTTGCCAGTGCCACGGACTTCGTGAAGGCGGGCATGAACGCGGTCAAGCTTGAGGGCGGCGGCTGGGTCGCCCCGGTCGCAGCACGGCTCGTCGAATGCGGCATCCCCGTGATGGGCCACCTCGGCCTCACCCCGCAATTCGTCAACGCTTTTGGCGGCCACCGGGTCCAGGGCCGGACCGCCGAGGGTCGGCAGCGGATCCTCGACGACGCGCGCGCCCTTGAAGAGGCGGGCGCTTTCAGCCTGGTGCTCGAGGGCGTGCCGCGTGGCCTGGCGGCGGAGGTGACCGCGGCGCTCTCGATCCCGACCATCGGCATCGGAGCTGGTCCCGACTGCGACGCGCAGGTTCTCGTCGTCTATGACCTGCTTGGCGTCACACGCGGGCGGATGCCCAAGTTCGCCAAGGCATACGCGCAGCTCGGAGACCAGGTGGTGACCGCCACCCGCGCCTTTGTCGCCGAGGTTGCGGCCGGCACCTTTCCAGACGATGAGCACAGCTACCACTGACCGTCGACCGCCTGATCCTCCCCGGCAGTTGAGCACGCCAGACGAGCTGCGGCGCTGGTCAGAGCGCTGCCGCGCCGCCGGCCTGCTGGTGGGGCTGGTGCCGACCATGGGCGCACTCCACGCCGGCCATCGCAGCCTCATCCAGCGCGCCCGAGTGGACTGCGACCGAGTGGTGGTCAGCGTCTTCGTCAACCCTCGGCAGTTCGGTCCTGGCGAGGACATCGAGCGATACCCGCGCACGCCGGACGACGATCTCGGGCTACTCGTCGAGGAGCGCGTGGACGCCGTGTTCGTCCCGTCCGTCGAAGCTATGTATGGCCAGTCGAGCGCCACCACCGTCCGGATTGATGACTCGCTCTCTGGCATCCTGGAGGGAGCGCACCGGCCTGGCCACTTCGACGGCGTGGCCCTGGTGGTCGCCAAGCTGTTCATCGCCTGCCGGCCGCAGCGCGCGTACTTCGGTCAGAAGGACGCCCAGCAGTGTGCGGTGGTGCGGCGTCTGGCGAGTGACCTCGACACCGGCGTTGAGATCGTGGTCGGCCCGGTGGTCCGCGACCACGACGGCCTCGCACTCAGCAGTCGGAACGTTTACCTGGACGCGGCCGAACGTCGCCGTGCGCTCGCGATCCCCCTCGGGCTGTCAGCGGCGGCCGCGGCCTTCGCGGACGGTGAGCACCGCACCGCCAGGCTGTGCGAGCTGGTCCGAGCACCCATGGAGGACGCGGGCTTCGTGATCGACTACGTGGCCGCGGTCGACGCCGACAGCTTTGCCCCCATGGACGTGGCCGGCCCTGGATGCCAAATTCTGGTCGCTGGTAGAATGGGCGCCACTCGGTTGATTGACGTGATCCGACTGGGAATCGATCGGGCTCCACTGGATGCCGCCGGTTCGCAGGGTTCACAGGTCCCGGGGGTCATCGGCGTCCACGGGGGAGAGTGATGCAGCGCGTCGTGCTCCGAGCCAGGGTCCACCGGGCCACGGTCAGCGACGCCGACCTCGGCCATGACGGGTCATGCCCACTGGGCGCCGAGCTGCTGTCGGCGGAGCTGATCGGGAGCCAACTGGCGACGCACCACCCGCGCAACGTGTGCGTGGATGCGGAAGGCCGCGTGCGCGAGGAGGTGGCGGTCTCCTGAACAGCGCGCTCGCGACAGTGGGGGAGACCTACGACGTCGTCGTCGTGGGGAGCGGGATCGCCGGGCTGACAGCCGCGCTCACCGCAGCTCCGCGCGCCCTCGTTGCCGTGCTCACCAAGGATGCCGTCGCTGACGGAGCGACGCGTTGGGCGCAGGGCGGCAT
>JALZAG010000015.1 GCA_030948445.1 Candidatus Dormiibacterota bacterium | reverse complement strand
CGCCGGCTGTCACGGAGCCACAGGCTGCCCCCCAACAGCACCACGATGACCACCATCCCGATCCAGCTGACCGTCGGGTCGATGTTGCCGTACATGAGATTCGAGATCATGTGGACGTTGTTCGAGTCGCCGGAGAGCGGTGGGTAGCCAGAGAACGGGCCGAAGCCAAGAACGATCAGGCAGACGCCGTTTGCGATCAGAAAGCCGGCCAGCGTGACGATGAAAGACGGGATGCGCAGACGAGTGATCAGCGACCCCTGGATGAAGCCGAATACTCCGACGACGATGAGCCCGACGACGATCGCTGACCACCACGGCCAGTTGGTCGTGGCCGGCTCCACGAGCTGAATGGTCACGATACCGGCAAGCGGGCCGACATACCCAACCGAGAGGTCGATCTCGCCGAGGACGAGCACGAAGCACTCGGCCATCGCGAGCACCATGAAGACAGCGCTCTGCTGAAACAGGTTGACGATGTTGCCCGCTGAGAGGAACACGTTCTTGGGGCTGATGGCCTGGAAGACGACCGCGATCAACACCATGCCCGCAACCACCGGCAGCACGCCGCTGTCGCCGTTGCGGACCCGTGCAATCCAGCCGCGGAAATACTCGCCGAGCGATTGCGCGACGAGGGCCGGTGGGACCACCAGCTCCGCTGCCGCGGTTGCCTCGGTGGGATCGTCCGCGGGGACAGCTTGGTGGTCGGTCAGTGCCGAGGCGGTCGTCAGCTTGTCGTCGTCGACGCGAGCCACCAGCTCACACCCCCTGCGCCCCGGTCGCCGCAGCCCGGCTGGACGCTCCGGTTGTCATGTATTCGACGAGGCTCTGACGGTCGAAATCGGCAGCCGGACCCTGGATGACCATGCGCCCGAGGTGGAGCACGGCGACCCGGTCGGCCACCTGGAAGACGTCGTTGAGATTGTGCGAGATGAGCATCACGGCCAGGCCGTTGTCACGCAGGCGGCGTACCAGGTCGAGAACCTGCTTGGTCTGCACGACACCGAGCGCGGCGGTCGGCTCGTCCAGGATGACGAGCTTGGAGTTCCACATCACCGCCTTGGCAACAGCCACCGACTGGCGCTGCCCGCCGGACAACGATCCCACCGGCTGCCGAATCGATCGAACCGTGGTGACGCGGAGGCCGGCGAGGGTCTTGCTCGCCTCGCGCTCCATGTCGTCCTCGTCGAGAAACCCGCGGCGGATCCTCTCGCGTCCCAGGAACATGTTCTGAACGATGTCGAGGTTGTCGGCGAGAGCGAGATCCTGGTAGACGGTCTCGATGCCAAGCCGAGACGCCTCACGCGGGCTGTTGATGTGAACCGGGCGCCCTTCCCAGGCGATCTGTCCGCGGTCGGGTGGATGGATTCCGGAGATGCAGCGGGTGAGCACGGATTTGCCCGCGCCATTGTCGCCGCACAGCGCGGTGATCTGCCCGGAGGGGAGGTCGAGATCCACCTGGTACAGCGCCTGCACGGGACCGAAGTGCTTGTCGAGGCCACGCACTGTGAGGAGGACAGCGGCGTCCGCCGGAGCGCCCTGACTGCTCACGTCTTTGTGTCCTCGTCGGTGCGGGCTGACACGCGGCACCTCATGGCGGTGGGCATTATGGCCCCTCTCTCTATGAGTGGTGTGAGGCACCGCCGCGCGGAGCGGCGGTGCCTCCGGTGACGCCTTGAACTACGGGGTGATTCCCGCAGCGGAGCAGACGCTGGCGCCAACCGCGGTGCACAACGTCGACGCGGAGACGAACTGGTCCTTGATGACGGTCGTGGCCATGTTCGTCGAGTCGACCCACTGTGGGGTCAGCAGCGAGGCTGGCTCAGAGCTGCCCGTGCCACTCGCCGGCTTGGTGGTGCTGTTGACCAGGGCCGCTGGCGGGGTCTGGCCGGCACGCAGGATGGTGGCGATGGCCACGGCGTCCTGGGCCTCGAGATACACCGCCTTGTAGACGGAACCGCACTGGTAGCCCTGGAGCACGTTCTCCATGCCCTGGAGGGTGGCGTCCTGACCGGTGGTCGGGATCTTCTTTGCAGCCACGTTGGTGTTCTTGAGAACCGTGATCACGGCGTTGGCCAGCCCGTCGTTGGCCTCGATCGTGGTGTTGATCTCAGGATGCGCGGTGAACTGCTGCTGGAAGATGGTTCCGCCGGTGGCGTTGACCCAACCGGGTGTGACCTGGTCACCAACCAGCGTCCAGCCCGAGCTGTTGGTCTTGCCCGCCGATTCCGGGGTCGTCGTGTCACCCCAGACCACGGAGTTGTAGCCCTGCGCGAACGACACCGCGTTGGGGTCGGTGTCCTCGCCGCCGTTGAGCGTGAAGACCTTCGGGCTGGCAACGCCCCAAGCCTGGACACAGGTCTGGACACCCTTGCCGATCAGCTTGCCCACCTGGACGTTGTCGAAGCTGACGTAGTAGGTGTTGGTGCCCTGGAAGGTCGCACGGTCGTAGCTGACCGCGGCGACTCCGTGCGACTGGGCCAACGCCTGGATCTGGTTGCCGACCGTGCTGTCCAGCGGATCGAACACCAGGACCGCCGCACCTTGGGTGATGTCAGCCTGGGCGATGGCCAGCTCGGTGGCATCGTTGCCCTGGGCGTTGTCGATCTTGAAGTCGGAACTGCTGTACCCCGCCTGGGTGAACGCCTTGGTGAGGTATGGCTGGTCGAAGTTGACATACCGCGTGGACGACGTCGTGTCCGGAAGGATCACGCCGACCAGGCCATGACCGGCGCTGGTCAGTGACTTGAACTGGCTCATCACGGAGAACGAACTGTCGAACGACGTGACGCTGAGGCCCGACGGAATCGATCCGCCGCCCCCCGAAGACGTCGGCGAGGTTGTTGAGCTGCTGCCGCACGCGGCCGCCAACGCGGCCACACCGACAACGCCTCCCCACCGTGTTGCCCGGGTAACCCTGCCCGAGCCCTTGCTGTTGATCCGCATGCCTGGGTCCTCCTGTGTTCAGCCAGCTAATGAGACGTGATGGGCAGATGCCCTGTCGTGTTGTGTTGAACGGTCGTGCGAGCTGTATGGGGCGACGCTGTCGCTCTCCTGCAGTGCCAGCGCGAGCGCTCCGAGCACACCGGCGCGCTCGGAGAAGGCGCCGGTGGTGATCTGCGGCGCATGCGCCGGCAGCGCCATGGTGCGACGCGCTATTGAGTCGCGAATCGCCGACAGCAGCACCTCGCCCGAGGCCGCCAGCTCGCCGCCGACGATGATCAGCTGCGGGCTCAGGAGATTGCAGAGGTTGGCGAGTGCCACACCGATGTGCCGACCCGCATCGGTGAGGACGCGACGGCAGCCGACGTCGCCTTCATCGCTCAGTCGGAGCAGGTCGGTCACCGTGAAGTGCTCCGGGTAGCTCCTGCGCAGCAGCTCCAAGAGGGCTGGGGCGGCCGCGAACATCTCCAGACAACCCCGGTTGCCGCAGCGGCAGAGCGGGCCATCCTCCTCAATGGTGGTGTGACCGATCTCGCCTGCGTAACCAGCGATCCCTCTGTAGAGGCTGCCGTTGAGGACCAGGCCAGCGCCGATACCTGTCGACACCTTGATGTACGCGAAGTCTGTGAATCCTCGCCCCACGCCCCACAGGCCTTCTGCAAGGGCCCCGAGGTTGGCGTCGTTGTCGACCGTCGTTGGAATGCCCAATGCGTTCTCGAATGCCGAGGTCACGTCGAACCCTGCCCACCCGGGCAGGATGGCGGTGGAGAGGGTGCGGCCGGCGTCGCGGTTGGTCGGTCCCGGCAGACCGACGGCCAGCACCTGGACGTCCGATATCTGAGCGCCGGCGCCGCTGACGAGGTCCTTGAAAATCCTTCCCGCCTCGGCCACGCTGGTCGCGGCCTCGTGACCGTACGGCAGCGTCACATACGCCTCACCGCGCACGGTGTGGGTGAGGTCGGCGACCGCGGCGCGAATGTGCCGGTTGCCGAAATCGATGCCCCCGACGAGGCCCGTCGAGGGCTCGAGGGTGACCTCCGAGACCCGGCGCCCGTTGCGCATCGCATCCGACGTGCGCGCCAGACCCTGGCTGGTCAGCTCGCGAACGATGTTCGACACCGAGGCGTGCGAGAGGCCGGTGGCGCGTGAGATCTCCGCCTGGGTCAGCGGCCCGTTGAGGCGAAGGGTCGTGAGCGCCTCGTGCCGATTGGCGCGGCGAAGATCAGCGAGAGAACCCCCTCCGCTCCGCCGCACACCCATCCGAGGGACTGTGCCTCGCCGGCCGGACCACTGTCAAGCTTTGACGGGACGGGCTCGATAGCCGCCCCTTGGCGGTCAGGTCGTGACCGACCATCAGCCGGGACGAGGCGGTCTGAGTGTCTGCCGAGGGCTGCCTGCACTCTGCAACCGCGTCTGAGACGCCGGCGGCGACAGCAGGCAGTTCGGCAGGACCGCTCCCGCCAGGCTATGACCTCTCACTGACGGGGCCGTCAGCCTCCCCGGCCGGCTATGGCCTCACGCCAACCACTCCCGCCAGCTCGCCACCGGGCTACGACGCCGCCCCCACGCAACCGTCCACGGCCCCGCCCGGGTACGGCCCGCCGCCGGCAGGAGGGGGCGACTAACCCGCGCTCCCGCGCACAACTGGCGCTGTGACGGCATCAGTCACCTCTCAGCCCGGACCCTCTCGGCGACCAGCCAGCTGCTCGACACGACGCCGAATCTCGTCACGCACAGTTCTGACGGCGTCGGCACCGCGACCGGCTGGGTCGTCGAGGTCCCAGTCCAGGTAACGCCTGCCGGGGATATAGGGGCAGGCATCGCCGCAGCCCATGGTGACCACCACCTCAGCCCACTCGGCATCCGCATCGTCGAGCTCTCGCGGAACGCGGGCGGAGAGGTCGATGCCCACCTCCTGCATCGCTGTGATCACCTCCGGGTGCAGGTGCT
>JALZAG010000010.1 GCA_030948445.1 Candidatus Dormiibacterota bacterium | reverse complement strand
AGCACCTGCGCATTGCGCAGCGTCGCCTTGATGGTCTGCACACGCCCGTCGAGCAGGCCCAGCTCCTGGCGCGCGTCGTGGTAGGCGAAGTTCTCACTGAGGTCGCCCTCGGCGCGCGCCGTGGCGACGCGCTGCACGATGACGGGCCGGCGGTTTTCAACCAGGTCGCGCAACTCCTGCTCGAGACGGTCGCGGCCCTCGGGAGTCAGATGGACGGTCTTGTCGCTCGCCATCGTCTGACACTAGCACCGCACCATGTGGATGCCGGAGGTCAGCCGGTGGCGAGCACCTGGCGCGTCTCATCGGTGGCCCGGAGCAGCAGCTGCTCCATCGGCATCGGCCGCGAGTGGAGGTAGCCCTGCGCCATGCTGCAGCCCAGCCGCACCAGCGCCGCGTGCTGCTCCTCGACCTCGACGCCCTCCCCCACCGTCAGAAGGCCCAGGCTGTTGCCGAGCCCGATCATCCCCTCGACCAGCGCCGCTCCGGGGCCTCCGCCCAGCAGGCCGTCGACGAAAGTCTTGTCGATCTTCAGGATGTCGACACGCAGGCGCCGCAGGTACGTGAAGGATGAGTACCCGCTTCCGAAGTCGTCGATTGCAACGCGCACGCCCAGGGCCCGCAGCTGACGCAGGCGAAGGCCCACGACCTCGCTCTCCCCAATGCTGCCGCTCTCGGTCAGCTCGATGACCAGCGCCCTGGCGGGAAGCCCCGTCGACGCCAGGGCATCGCCGACCACGCTGACGAAACCGGCGTCCTGCATCTGCGAGCTGCTCACGTTGACGCTCACCGAGATGTCTGCCTGCGCGCCGGCGCGCAGGCGCACTGTCTGACGGCACGCCTCCTCGAGCACCCACGCGCCCACCTTCACCATCAGGCCAGCCTGTTCGAGGTTGTCGATGAATTCCGCAGGGCTCAGCAGGCCAAGCCGAGGGTGAGCCCAGCGGATCAGGGCCTCCACGCTGACCATCTCCCGAGTGGACACGTCCACCACCGGCTGGAAGTGGAGGATGAACTCGTGCTCGTCGGCCGCACGCTCGAGGTCGGCGCGCCGCTCCAGCGGCGCGTACATGGCCACGTGCATGCTCGGCTCGAAGATCCCGAACAGCCCCTTGCCGCGGGCCTTGGCTGCGTACATGGCGATGTCGGCGCGACGCAGCAGCTCACCGGCGTCATCCCCCTCCTCGGCGATGGCGACACCGATCGTGCCGCACACCGAGGCCCGCATGTCGGAGCTCTGGAACGGTTCGTTGAGCGTCTCGATGAGCCGCTCGGCGATGTTCACCATGTGGCCGACATCGGGCAGCCGGGTGAGAAAGACCGCGAACTCGTCGCCGCCCAGGCGCGCCACCAGGTCGTGGTCACGCATGCACGCCTTGAGCCGCTGTCCCACCGCCACGATGGCCTGATCACCCATTGCATGCCCCAGGCTGTCGTTGATGTGCTTGAAGTCGTCGAGGTCGACAAACATCACCGCGCACAGCCGATCCGAGGTGCGCTGAGCCAGGTACTCGTCGACGAAGCGGATGAAGCTGGTGCGGTTGTTGAGGTCGGTGAGTGGATCGTGCTCGGCGCGATGGTTCAGCTCTGACTCGTTCGAGGCGAGCCTGCGCATCAGGGCGAGGTTCTCACGGACGGCGAGGCCCTGTCTGACGAGCACGAGCAGGAACAGGCCGAGGCCCATTGAGAGCGTGAAGAGGTTGATGTAACCGAGGGATACACGCTCCTCCACAGCGAAGCCGATGGCCACGGGCAGCGGCATGTACGGCAACAGCGCCGCCGGCCAGCGCGGAGGGGTCTCGCGCCTGCTGCTCATGGGCCGGCCGAAGGAGAGCAGAGCGGCGAGGCCGACCATGAGGTACCCCGCCACCCACCCGATGTCGACGACGTTCCCGGAGCCGAACGATGCCTGCGCCTGCAGGTACGCGAACGTGCTGTCCGCCACCGCGATCGAGCCGAGGCCCCCGATGATCAGCAGGATCGGTCCGCGCCCCACCGCGAGCGTCCGCGACCACATGATCGCGAGCACGGTCACCACGATGACGTCGCCGATCGGGTAGGCGAGGCTGATTACCTGCCCCAGCACTGTGTCGGCCGGGCTGGCCACCAGCGCCGACAGGACGGTGTACCAGCTGATCAGCAGCAGGCCGCCAGCGATGAGCAGCCCGTCGGCCACCGCCCGCAACTTGGCGACCGATCCTGACGGCCACACAGGCATCGTGAAGAGCCCGGCAAAGAGGAGCGGAACCGATCCCATGTAGCCGACGTCGGCGAGCGACGGGAAGGGATTGTCCTGATGGACGATGAGTTCGAGCCAGGACCAGGCGGCCTGGCCGGAACCCCAGGTCGCCGCGCTCGCCCCGATCAGATACCAGCCGATGCGGGCGCGACCGGCCTGGTGCCGGCCGGCGATCACGCACGCCACGGCCGCCAGAATGGGCGCGACCACCTCAGCCAAATCGTCGGTGGGAAGGGTGACCGAGACCGGCGCCAGGAGCATGACGCACACCAGAGCGGCGCAGCACACCGTCGCTGTTCCAGCGGCAACGAGCCACAACCGATTGCTCAACAGGACCTCCCGCGCTCAGACTCAGCTGCGATCGTCGCCGACACCAGTCGTGCGGGCGTGGCGCCTCGCGGGCTCGTAACAGGGTGACGACAACGCGTTCATGACTGTGACGGACAGGCGAGCCCGATCCCGGGTCGACGATAGTGCTCACCCTGCAGTGCCGCCCGGCGCCGAAGCCGGGCCCCCGAGGAGGCAATCACATGACCAAGCTCGCCGACCGTGTGGTCACGAGTGCCGACGGCCGAAAGCTCCAGGTGGCTGAATGGGGAGCGCCGAACGGCACGCCGGTGTTCAACCTGCACGGGACGCCGGGATCGCGCCTCGGACGCGATCCGGATGAAACGCTCTACGAGCGGCTGGACATGCACCTGGTCACCTACGACCGCCCCGGGTACGGTGGCAGCGATCGTCAGCGAGGCAGGCGCGTTGTCGACGCGGTCGCCGACGTCGTCTCGATCGCGGACGCTCTCGGCTTCGACCAGTTCGTGGTCGGCGGAGGCTCCGGCGGGGCGCCCCATGCGCTGGCGTGCGGCGCTCTGCTCAAGGACAGGGTGCTCTGCACCTTTGCCCTGGTGCCGGTGGCCCCCTTTGAAGCCCTCGGGGAGAGGGAGTGGATGCGGGGCCAGGCACCCGCGAACGTCCGCGAGGTGGCAGCGGCGCTGGCTGGTGAAGAGAAATTGATGGAACAGCTCGGAGCGGACGTGGAGAAGATGCGCACGGACGCGCTCAACGTGCTGGACTTCGATGAGGACCTCCACTCGTCGGATCGCGCGGTGATGGCGCGTGAGGACGTGCAGCGTGTGTTCCGCGAGATGCTGGCCGAGGCCATCTCCCAGGGACCGGTGGGCTGGGTCGACGACGACCTGGCCATCCTCAGTCCGTGGGGCTTCGACGTCAGCTCCGTCCGCGGACCGGTCGTGCTCGCCTACGGTGCCAATGACACGCTCACGCCCAGAGCACACGGCGAGTACCTGGCGCGCACCATCCCCGGCGCCGAGGTGAGGATCATGGATACGGGTCACCTCGCGGCGATGGAGCATGCCGAAGAAAACTGGGGACGCGTCTTGGAGATCGCGCGCCCGCGACGCTGAGCCATGACGGACGTCCCAGCAGAGAACTACGCACAGGCCTGGGCGGCCGACGTCCGGTCTGAGCCCCCTCTGGTCGGAGACGAGCGAGAGACCCTCACCGCGTTCCTCGACTGGCATCGCGCGACCTTCGAGCTGAAGTGCTCGGGAGTGCCCGCGCAACGGCTGTCGGACAGGGACGTCCCACCGTCTCGCCTCAGCCTGCACGGTCTGTTGCGCCACCTTGCCGCCGTTGAACGGTGGTGGTTCCGACAGCAGTTCGCGGGCGAGGACATCGCCCACCTCTACTACTCAGACGAGGACCCCGACCAGGACTTCGAAGCGTTGGACGGGGACGTCGCCGAAGCGTTGGCAGCGTGGCGCACTGAATGCGAGCGGGCACGCC
>JALZAG010000294.1 GCA_030948445.1 Candidatus Dormiibacterota bacterium | reverse complement strand
CCCAGCCAGTCGTTGATCTCTCCTCGGCAGGCTCGTCGTTCGCTCGCGAATGGCTGGGTGTCCTGGTGTCTTTGGGGCATCAGAAGATGACATTGCGCCTGATTGTGGGATCCACCACGCCGACAGTGGCCTTGCCACACCAGTGGCACACGAAGCTGAGCAGGCGCATTCCCTCCTGAGCGATGCAGGCGCTGGGCCAACCGCACCGGCCGCAGCTCACCGTCTGGACCCGACGCCCCCCGCCGGCACGACCACAACTCGGTGTGCCGGCCTCTTCGGCGCCGTCTCGCTCAGGCGGGGAGGTTCCCATCGCGTCACCTGTATCTCGCGGCTGTCCCCCTCAGCATAGTTCGCGACTGGTGGATGCCGATGATGCCGTGGTCAGCCTCTGAATGGCGAACGGCCCAAGGTCAATTGCCGGCCGCTCGCCGGTAATCCGCGCGGCGACCGCCTCACCGATGGCCGCCGAGTGTTTGAACCCGTGGCCGGAGCAGGCGGAGACGATCAGCACCGATTCATGCTCAGGGTGACGGTCGATGACGAAGTCGCCGTCCGGCGTGGTGGTGTACATGCACGTGACCGCCTTCAGGCATCGCCGCGCCAGCCCCGGTAGGCGGTGGTGCACGACAGCGTCGTACAGGTCGTCGGTCTCCTGGTCGGTCACCTCCCATGCCGCGTCGGCAACTGTCGCGCGAGGCACGGCGTTCTCTAGGCCAATCTTGACCCCGCCCGAGGCGCCGTTGACGGAGGGAAAGCCGTACATCGAGGTTGGTCCGCTGTCCCAGATGAAGACCGGGAATCGGTCCGGCTGGTACTGCTCGATCGGTCCAGCAACCTCGAACCAGTGCAGCACCTGCCTGCTGACGACGAACCAGCGGGCGAAGGGCTCGCCGATGATCGACCCCAGCCACGCACCGGCTGCGAGCACCAACACATCCGCGTGCAGTCGCCTCCGCGTGGTGGTGACCGTGACGCCGTCCGGCTCCTGAACATACGCGGTCAGTGTCTCGTTGGTCTGAATCCGCCCGCCGCAGCGGGTGGCGAGCTCGAGTTGCGCCGACACCGCTGTTTCGGGTCGGACAAAGCCCGCGCCCGGCTCGAAGTACCCGGTTTCGTCCCCAGTCAGCCGGAATTGCGGGAACCGCCGCTGGATCTCTGTGGCGGCCAGCAACTCGTACTCGATGCTGAACGCCGAGGCAGCAGCGATGGTGGTCTGCAGGAAGTGGCTCTTGCCGTTGTGCCGCGTGTGCACCCCCGGGGATGCCAAAAGGAGAAGGCCGTTGGTGGTGAGCACATCAGACCCGGTCGCCGCCTCGATCTCACGCCACAGCTGATGAGACCGTTGCGCAAGCGGCACGTAGGCCAGGCCCTCACCGGTCGCCTGCCGGGTGATGCGTGTCTCGCCGTGCGTGGACCCGAGCGCGTGGGGCGGTGCCGCGCGGTCCAGGCCGAGCACCCGCACGCCGCGCTTGGCGAGCTGATACGTGGCGGCGCTGCCCATCGCCCCCAGCCCGCATACGACGACGTCGTGGTGCTCCACCTCGTCATCTTATGAGCCGCCACAGCAGTGGACAGTGCACTCGACGCCGGTCACAATGCGGCCAAGCGCCACACCTCGGAGCGTCCGGCGATGCACCAGGTGTCCATCATTGCCAGCCGATACCACTGAGGGGGTCCCGACATGGACCGCACGTCCACCGGTTCGCGCCGGCGCATCACTGCCGGATTGACCTTCACCGCACTCCTTCTGGCTGCGTGTGGCAGCTCCGGTGGTCCGGCCACGTCCTCGAGCGGCGGCAGCACGGCCACCGGCCCGACGGTGCAGCAGAACATCGCCAGCGAGGTGCCCTCTGCCATCAAGTCCAAGGGAGCCATCCAGGTTGCCACCGACGCGACCTACGCCCCCAACGAGTTCGTCGACCCGGCCACTGGCCAGATCCAAGGGTGGGACATCGACTTCGCCAAGGCGATCAGCAAGGTGCTCGGCATCCCCTTTGTCATCAGCAACGCTGACTTCAGCACCATCATCCCGGACCTCGGAAGCCGGTACGACCTGGGCATCTCGAGCTTCACCCCGAACGCCACGCGTGAGCAGACGGTGGACTTCGTCACCTACTTCCAGGCAGGCGAGGCCTGGATCATCAAGCCCGGCGGACCCAACGTCGCGCAGGCGGTGAACATGTGCGGGCTCACCGTCGCGGTCGAGACCGGCACCGCCGAGGAGAGCGACGCCTACGGCTTCATGGGCAAGAAGCCCGATGGCTCGGCGATCGCCGGTGACTCCAACAACTGCACCAAGGCCGGCAAGCCGGACATCACCGTCCACAGCTTCACCAAGCAGACCGAGGCGGACACTGACCTCACCGGCGGCCGCTCGCAGGTGGGCTGGCTCGACGAACCCGTGGCCCGCTACCAGGTGAAGCTCCTCCCCGGGCAGGTGCAGCTGAGTGGACAGCCCTGCAGCGTTGCGCCGTACGGCATCGCCATCGCCAAGGGGAGTGGCATGATCAAGCCCGTCCAGGATGCGGTGAAGTACCTGATCGACAACGGCTTCTACAAGCAGATTCTGGATCAGTGGAATGTTCAGAGCGGTGCAATCCCGAGCGGTCAGGTTGCGCTGAACAACAACAACTCGGTGGGCGCGTCATGCGTGCCGTCGTACTGACAGCTCCGCTCTAGACGCCCCTCGGTCACCTGAAGGCCAGACACGTGGATCCACCGGGCGGAGCCACGCCTGAGTCGACAGCACTGGCGCCCGGCGACACCGGCCCACGGCCCGAGGCGATCAAGGCCATCGCACTACGCCACCCGTGGCGTTGGGTCAGCGCGGTCATCGTCCTCGCCGTGGCGGCCGGAGCTGTGTATACGGTGGCCACAGCTCCGAATCTCCGCTGGGACGTGGTCACGTACTGGCTGACACAGTCGAGCATCCTCAACGGACTGCTGGTCACCCTCGAGTTGACCGTGATCGCCATGGCGATCGGCGTATCGCTCGGTGCGCTGCTGGCGGTCATGCGACTATCCGCCAACCCCGTGATGTCCACCATGAGCTGGTTCTACATCTGGTTCTTCCGCGGCACGCCGGTCCTAGTGCAACTTTTCTTCTGGTACAACCTCCAGCTGATCCTCCCGCACATCTTCTTCGGCATCCCCTTCACCTCGGTCGGCTGGCATGCCGACACGCTGACCCTGGTCACTCCTTTTCTCGCATCCATCCTCGGCCTCGGCCTCAACGAGGCCGCGTACATGGCCGAGATCGTGCGGGCCGGGATCATCTCTGTTGAGCAGGGTCAGACCGAGGCGGCGCAGGCGCTTGGTATGACGCGCATCCAGGTGATGCGGCGCGTGGTGCTGCCTCAGGCGATGCGGGTGATCATCCCGCCAACCGGGAACGAGACGATCTCGATGTTGAAGACGACCTCGCTTGTCTACATCACCACCACGCACGAGCTCTTCTACGCGCAGTTACTGATTGCCGGATACAACTACCGCATCGTCGAGCTGCTGATCGTGGCCAGCATCTGGTACATCGTGGCCACTTCCATCCTGACGTTCGGGCAGTACTACCTCGAGCGTCATTTTGCCAAGGGCGCATCACGGGAGCTGCCGCCGACACCCCTGCAGCGCTTCCGGCGGATGTTCTTCCACTTTCACGATGCACCCCCGCCGCCCGTGGATGACGTGTCGATCACCGCGCGGCCGCACGGCTAGGAGGGCACGCGATGACGACACCGATGGTTGTGGCGCAGGCGGTGCACAAAAGCTTCGGTCGGCTCGAGGTGCTGCGCGGCATCACCATGGAGGTGGCTCCCAAGGAGGTGATGTGCCTGATCGGGCCGTCCGGATCCGGCAAGAGCACCTTCCTTCGCTGCATCAACCACCTCGAGAAGATCGACGCCGGAAGGCTGTACGTGGACGGTGAGCTGGTCGGCTACGAACAGCGAGGAGACAGGCTGTACGAGTTACGCGACAGCGAGGTGTGTCGCAAGCGCAGCGAGATCGGCATGGTCTTCCAGCGCTTCAACCTCTTTCCGCACATGACCTCTCTCGAGAACGTCATCGAGGCACCGCTGCGCGTCAAGCGGGAGACCTCCGCGGTGGCTGTTGAACGCGGCCGACGACTGCTCGACCGGGTCGGCCTTGGCGACAAGGTGGACGTCCACCCCAACCAGCTGTCGGGCGGTCAACAGCAGCGCGTGGCGATCGCCCGCGCGCTGGCCATGGAACCGAAACTGATGCTCTTCGATGAGCCGACCTCCGCACTTGACCCAGAGTTGGTCGGTGAGGTGCTCGACGTCATGCGCGACCTCGCCCACAGTGGCATGACCATGGTTGTTGTGACCCATGAGATGTCCTTCGCGCGCGAGGTCGGCGACACGTTGCTGTTCATGGATGGCGGGGTCATCGTTGAGATGGGCACCCCACGCGAGATGCTGGCCAACCCACAGCACGAGCGCACGAGGTCGTTCCTCGCTCACGTCTTGTAGTCCACTCGTTCTCACACAGATCGCAGCGGCGACCGCTGCGCTGGAGAAGATCGGGTTCATCCTGCTGCGCGACCACGTGCAGACGTGCATCGCCGAGGGGATCGCCGCCGGCCAGGGCGAGGCGTATCTCGACGAGCTGATCGCCACAGTCCAGCGCTTCGCCGGACGCTGAGCCCGGTCAGCCTCCAGCGGGGATCGCGCCCATCCGACCGGCGCGGAAGTCTTCGAAAGCCTGGCGCAGCTCGTCCTGGGTGTTCATAACGAACGGCCCGTACCAGGCGACCTCCTCGCGGATCGGCCGCCCCCCGAGCACGAGCACGTCGAGCGCCGGCGTGCGGCTGTCCTGCGTACCGTCGGCGCTGATGGTGAGCGCGTTGCCCGCACCGAACACCGCGAGTTGCCCACCGCTGATTGGACGTGACTCGGCACCGACGGTGCCGCGTCCAGACAGGGTGTACACGAGCGCGTTGTGCTCGCGTGACCACGGCAGGACCACCCGCTCGCCGGGTTTGACGGTGATGTGTGTCATCGCCATCGGCGTGTGGGTCGCGCCAGGCCCGGAGCCGCCACCGACGTCCCCCGCGATGACGCGGATCAGTGCGCCGCCGTCAACCGATGTGAGCAGCCCGACCTGGCCGGCGCGGATGTCCTGGTAACGCGGCTTCGACCACTTTTCGGCCGCGGGGAGGTTGACCCATAGCTGGACCCCGTGGAACAGGCCGCCAGAAGCCACCAGCTCGGACGGTGGGGTCTCGATGTGCAGGATGCCCGCCCCAGCGGTCATCCACTGGGTGTCGCCGTTGGTGATGAGCCCCCCGCCGCCGTTGGAGTCCTGGTGGGCGAAGGTGCCGTCGATCATGTAGGTCACCGTCTCGAAGCCACGATGGGGGTGCCAAGGGGTGCCCTTGGGCTCGCCGGGGGCGTACTCCACGGCGCCCATCTGGTCCATGTGCACGAAGGGATCGAGCAAGCGCTGGTCGACGCCGGCGAAAGCCCGATGCACCGGGAACCCCTCGCCCTCGAGGCCCTCTGGAGCAGTCGTCACGGAAGCCACAGGCCGCTGCACGGCGTCGGCGGCAGGGGTGAGCAGGCGCGGGAGGCTGGTGACGTCGTCGACTGTGACCGCAGGCATGGGAATCCTCAGGAAATGCGTGACCAGCATTGTGGGCCCCGCTCTCTCCAGTGTGACTGTCCAGCGCGCCGCCGAAACATCGGCGGTGCCCGGCCCGGCGGCCGGGCCGCCCGTAGGTGCCGCCGTCGGGGTACGCTGCCACCTATGCAGGTGAAGGAACTCGGTCACGCAGTGCTATACGTCCACGACATCGAGCGTTCGTCGGCGTTCTATCGCGACCTGCTGGGCTGGACACAGATATCGAAGCCCGATCCGCGCTTCCCGGCCGCTGCCTTCTCGAGCGGCCGCACCCACCACGAGCTGCTGCTGATCGAGGTGGGCGAACAGGCTCAGGAGGTGCCCACCGGCCGTCACGTCGGTCTGTATCACCTCGGCATCAAGATCGGCGACAGCGATGACGAGCTCCGCGAAGCGGTGGCGCGCTGCAAGGAGGCGGGCGTGCGCATCGCCGGGCTCAGCGACCACACCGTCAGCCACAGCCTCTACGTGCTCGACCCCGACGGCAACGAGCTCGAGCTCTACATCGACGTCCCGGGGGTGGACTGGAAGAACAACCCCGCCGCGGTGATGGCCCCGGTCCGGCCGCTGGCCCTGTAAGAACGTGGCAGAGGGCACCGCCGACCAGTACGACGTCATCTGCATTGGCGCCGGCACCGTGTCCGAGGGCGTTGCCAGTGAGCTGAAGGGCACCGGCATCAGCTTCGCGGTGATCGAGCGCGAACTCGTGGG
The DNA here is from genome assembly GCA_030948445.1 of Candidatus Dormiibacterota bacterium. The sequence goes on along the minus strand of JALZAG010000294.1, from coordinate 1,699 downwards.
CGGTGAGTGCCCCTACTGGGGCTGCATCCCCAGCAAGACGCTGCTTCGCTCGGCCGAGGTGCTCGCGGAGGCTGAGCGCGCACGTGACCTCGCAGCCTCTCGCGTCGAGTGGGATGTCGACTTCGCGAAGATCGCGCAGCGCACCCACGACATCTCGCGCGACGAAGACGACACCAAGGCAACCGAAGCACTCGTGGAGCAGGGCGCGACCGTCATCCGCGGGGAGGGTCGCCTCACCGGGCCGCAGACGGTGGTCGTCGCCGACCGCACACTGACAGCCCGGCGCGGCATCGTCATCGGCACCGGCACCTCAGCGGCGATCCCGCCGATCGAGGGGCTCGACGGGGTCGCGTACTGGACCAATCGCCAGGCCACCCTGACCCGCGCGCTGCCCCGCTCGATGCTGGTCCTCGGCAGCGGACCGATTGGCGCCGAACTCGCCCAGGCATTCGCGCGCTTCGGGACCAAGGTGCACGTCATCGAGGCGCTCGACAGACTGCTGCCGGGTGAGGAACCGGAGGCCGGCGCAGAACTCGCCAAGGCCTTCGCGGCGGAGGGCATCGCGGTTCATCTCGGTGCCAAGGCGGTGAAGGCCACCCAGGGCGAGGACGGGATCTCCCTCCGGCACGAGGACGGGACCACGCTGACCGGAGAACGCCTGCTCGTGGCGGTGGGGCGGCGCCCCAAGCTCGACGGGATCGACCTCGCTGCGGCCGGGATCGGCACCACCGACAGGGGGTGGATCAAGGTCGACGACCGCACCCTTGTGGCGGCACCGGGGATCTGGGCAGGCGGCGACATCACGGGGATCGGTGCCTTCACACACCTGTCCTGGTACCACGGCAAGCTCATCGGCAGGCAACTCAAGGGGGAGGACGCAGTCGCTGATCACCGCGCCATCCCGCGGGTCACGTTCACGGACCCGGAGGTGGCGTCCGTGGGCCTCAGCGAGGCAAAGGCGCGCAAGCAGCTGAGTGAGGTGCGCGTGGTGAGCGCGGACTCCGGCAACGGCACACGGGGGTACATCAACGGACCACCAGGCGGGGTCATCAAGCTCGTCGCGGACATGAAGCGCAACGTCCTGGTTGGGGCGCTGGTGATTGGCCCGCGGGCCGGCGAGATGATCGCCGAGCTCACCCTTGCGATCAGGGCCGACGTGCCGCTTGCCGTGCTCGAGGACACCCTGCACGCCTTCCCCGCCTTTTCGCGCGACCTCGACGGGCTCTTCCCGCAGCTCGTCGACTGAGCCGGACATGGATGCGGACGTGGCTTCGCAGCTCGCCGATTGGCGTCGTCAGGTTGGCGAGCTTTACACACGCGCCCGCTCCCTGGGTGCGGGAGAGGGAGCGTGGGACGAATGGCGAGAGGGCAAGCAGCGCCTGTACCGCGAGCACCCACAGTCGCCGGTGCGGGCCGACATGCGGGCCACGTACACCTTCGAATGCTTCCCGTACGACGCCTCGGTGCGCGTTCTCGCCGATCTGGCACCAGTGCCGCCGCGGCACATCGACGGCGACAGCGAGGTGCCCGGGATGACGCACGTCGGGACACTGCGCTTCACCGTCGAAGGCGGCGGCCACGAGCTCGGTGCGTACTGGCTCGACGGCTATGCCGGCGGACTGTTCGTCCCCTTTGCGGATGTAACGACCGGCGTGGAGACATACGGTGGAGGCCGTTACGCACTGGACACGGCGAAGGG
>JALZAG010000292.1 GCA_030948445.1 Candidatus Dormiibacterota bacterium | reverse complement strand
CTGGGTCTGGATCAGATTGCCCACCTCGAGCCTGTCGGTGATCTTTCCGTAGTTGTGGCGGGTGGACAGTCTGGAAGCATTCAAAACCATGTGCTAGAGTTCCCTCGACAAGGTAGGCGCGCGGGTACAGACGGCGACGGGCACAAGGACGTATCGTACCAAAGCTCGGCCGATCGGCGCCGCATGGTCTCTTGCGCCCTTGCGACAGTCGTGATACCTCGAATCGAGTTCGGCTACGCTTCGTCGGGCCTCAGCGCCCGGAGGATGCAGAACTCATTGCCCTCGGGGTCCGCGAGCACCACCCACGTCTGCTCGCCCTGGCCGATGTCGGCGTGGCGGGCGCCCAGCGCGAGCGCGCGCTCCACCTCGGCATCCTGGTCCTTGGGGCGGAGGTCGATGTGCAGGCGGTTCTTGACGGTCTTCGCCTCCGGGACGGTGAGGAAGAGGAGGTCGGGACTGCCACCGAATTCGATCCAGTACTCGCTGCCGTCGTCCTCGGCCTCCAGCGGCCTCTCCAGCAGGGCAGCCCAGAACTCGCCGACGCGCTTGGCGTCCTTGCAGTCGACCGCGATGGATTGAAAGGCCAGGGGCACGGGTTCCATTAAAGGAGAAAGAGGGCCCGAGCCGCCCGGCCCGAGCCCTCCCTGAGTCGCAGGTGTCTAGCGGATCTCGACCGACGCGCCGGCCTCCTTCAGCTTGGCAGCGGCGGCCTCGGCGTCCTCGCGTGACACGCCCTCGCGGATCGGCTTGGGCGCCCCGTCGACCAGGTCCTTGGCCTCCTTGAGACCGAGCCCGGTCACCTCGCGGACAGCCTTGATGGCATTGATCTTGGCGTCGCCGGCGCCGGTCAGGACGACGGTGAACTCGGTCTGCTCTTCGGCCGGCGCATCGCCAGCGCCTCCGCCGGCCGCGGGGGCCGCCGCCGCAGCCACCGGGGCGGCCGCTTTGACGCCGAGCTTCTCCTCCATGAGCTTCACAGCGTTGACGACATCGAGAACCGTCCAGTCCTTGAGGGATTCGACGAAGTCCTCTGGGGTCAGGGTCTTGGTTGCCATTTTTGTTCTCCTTGGGCGGCCGCTATGCGGCTGCGCCGAGTTGGTCGCGGTACGCCTCGAGCGTGGACGCGAAAGTGGCGGTGATCGAGTCGAGAGCGCCCGCGAGTTGGGTCAACGGTGACTGAAGCGTGCCGGCGAGCTGGGACAGGAGCGCCTCGCGAGAGGGCAGCTCAGAGAGTGTCTTGACCCCGGCGGCGTCGAGAACCTGGCCCTCGACGAGCCCTGCCACCGACGGCAGTCGCTTGTTGACGCGGAAGTACTCGCTGAGCAACCGGGCGGGAGCGGCGAGGTCGCCGTAGCCGAGCGCCAGCCCCACGGGGCCGACAAGAGCTTCGCTGAAAGCGGATACCCCAGCGGCCTCAGCGGCCCTGCGAGCGAGGGTGTTCTTGACGACCAGGTAGTCGACGCCCTGGGCGCGGAGCTGCGCGCGCAGCTCCTCGAGCTGCGCCACGGTCAGGCCGCGGTAGTCGGTCACCACCGCAGAGGTGGCCCGGCTCAGCTTGTCGGTGAGACGGTCGACAGCTTCGCGCTTGCGCGGGCTGGCCCGGGTGCCGCTGCCGTCGGCGGCATTCACTGCCATGCGCTTCCTCCTGTGTTGCGGAGCCTCATGCGACACCCACCGCTGTGTGAGGTGGGCGTCACGGCGAGCACGCCCCCGGCGTGCAACCGCTCCGCTCACTCACCTATCGCAGGAGATTGAGGGGCCCGGCCCCGCCTGCGGTCTCTGGCGAGAGGTTGCCTGGATGGCACCTTGAATCGATGTGCGGATGCGAGGATAGCAGGCGAGCCGACACCGGTAACCCGTACGCGACTGGTGGCGTTGCAGCGAGCGTGACCAATCAGAAGGGACCTGAGATGCGGTTCGCCAAGCTCATGGCGGGAGTGCTGTCGCTGTGCGTGAGCGCGGCGCTGGTGAGTTGCGGCTCGGACCCGGCTCACGGCGCCGCAGTCACGGCCACCGACCGCCCGAACGCGTCGCCCGCGCCGAGCAGCACAGCGAGTGCGTCGGCGGCGCCGACCACGGCGTACGTGGCGATCGAGGTGGGTTCTGGCACAGCGTCCGCCGTCCACATCGTTGACCTGACCGGCAAGCTCGTGGCCGCCGCCGGCCTCGCCGCCTTTCCCACCGTCAGCGTCGCGGGGGTCGGCTCGCATGGGGTGTACATCGCGGGACCAGGACACAAGCTCGGTCGTCTCGAGCTCGACGGGAAGGTCCACCCGCTGGACGCAACCCCGGCCGGCGATGCCGGGGAGATGGTGGGACTCGCGGAGAGCCCCGACGGGACCCAATGGGCGTACTCGTTGGTGTCATTTGCCAATGACACCAACCTGACCGCGACCACCCGGGTGTACGTGGCCTCGAGCGGATCGCCAACCCGCCAGGTTGCTGTGCTGAAGCGCCCGGAGCTCAGCAGCGCGAGCAGTTCCGAACGCTATGGCGGGGGATATTCCGTGTTGCGCTGGGACCCCGCGGGTCTGCTCCTCGGTTCCCATCCCACCGGCGTCGGCGGCGTCGGTCCGTTCATCAGTGAGGGCTACGGCCTCAACAACGTGGTGCGTATGGACCCGAACTCAGGGCAGGCCTCCGGCCGGATCAGCCCCAGCGGATGCCGCTTTGGCGACATCGCGTCCGACGGGACTGTCGCGTGCGTGTCGGACAGTGGGATCACGGTCACGGGCGCCGCCGGGTCCGCGACTGCGCCCGTGCCGGGATTGCAGTCTGACCACCCGGCCGCCAACCTCGCCTTCGTGGGGGGGTCCGATCGCCTCATCTACTCGGTGGCCACCTTTTCGGACGCCTCTCAGCCAGCGTGGACCGATGCCCTCATGGTGGCGACGCGCTCCGGCGGTCACCTGTCCTCGACCACCGTTGCCCGATCCCTGAGCTCGCGGAGCGAGAATGGGCACACTTGGTCTCACGTCGTCGACGCGAACATTGTCGCGGTGATCGCGGGCGCCGCGGACAACTCCAAGCTGGCGCTGCTGACGATCGCGTCCGGCACGATGGTGACCTTGGGCGCCGCGGACGCAATCGATGGAGTGTTCCACGCGGCCTCCTGACCGCGAAGGCCGGACCTCAAGGAGAGACACATGCTGCTCGAAGGACGGAGAACCCTGGTCACTGGTGCCGCCAGCGGTATCGGCAAGGCCACCGCACTGCGTTTCGGCCTCGAGGGCGCGCTGGTGTGCGTCAACTACTACTCCGATGCGGAGAAGGCCGACGCGGACGCGGTCTGCGCCCGGATCGACGGCAGCGGCAGGCGGGCCTTCAGCCACCGTGCAGACGTTGGCGACGAGCAGCAGGTGATCGCCATGGTCGCCGCCGTCGTGGAGCGCTTCGGTGGCATCGATGTCCTGGTCAACAACGCCGGGATCGAGAAAGAGGTGCCGACTCTCGAGATGCCCCTGGAGACCTGGAACGCGGTGCTTCGCACCAATCTCACCGGAGCGTTCCTCTGTCTGCGGGAAGCCGGCAAGCACATGGTGGCCGCCAGGAGCGGCGTGATCGTCAACATGAGCTCAGTCCACGAATTCATCCCCTGGCCGGGCTTCGCGCACTACTGCGCTAGCAAGGGCGGGATGAAGTTGCTCACGCAGACCGTCGCGCGAGAGCTGGCGCCAGATGGCGTCCGTTGCGTGAACATCGCCCCGGGAGCGATCGCCACACCGATCAACCAGGATGTGCTCGCCGATCCCCAAGCCAAGCGGTCAGTGGAGGAGGAGATCCCCCTCGGTCGCTTCGGCCAGCCTGAGGAGATAGCCGGGGCGGTTGCCTGGGTTGCCAGCGACCAGGCCGCATACGTCACGGGCACCACACTGGTCGTGGACGGCGGAATGTCGACCTACCCGAGATTTGTCTGACGGCCAGAACGGCGCATACGGCGCACAATGCTTCCACCCATGGCACCGACCGATACCCCCGCAGAGGGTTCGTCGTTCCCGATCCTGGATCCACCGGAGCGGGAGAGCTGGCTGGGGTGGCTGCGCAGCACCTTGGTCGGCCTCGGCCCCGCACGCCTGATCGGAGCTGCGCTGTCGTTCGCGGCCATGGCGACCCTGATCGGCCTGCTGTGGTCTCAGCCATCGGCGGCGGGCCAGGTCGGATTGCCGCCTGCACCGACGTCGTCGGCCACGCCGTCGCCAACCCTCTTCGCACTCACCGACCCAAGCACGGCCTCATTTCCAACGGCCGCCGCGGCGGGCACGGCGCCGGCTGGTCTCTCCACGCCGACGACGACGCGGCCGACGGCCAAGGCAACCGCCAAGCCGACCCCCAAGCCGACTGCCAAGCCAACCGCCAAGCCCTCGCCGAGCGCGACACCCTCGGGGACCCCCACCCCGCCGCCGCCTTCTCCCACTTCCTGCTTTCCGTTCACCTGTCCTCCGACGCCCTGACCTGGCCGAGCATCCTGTCGCTCCGCTCAAACACGCCATTTCTCGTTTGACTGCGAGATCGGCCCGCTGGTAGGATCTCCGTTCGCGCCACCGTGGCGACCGTGTATTCGCGCGCAGTTCGTCGGGCTGCGCTGTTCATATCTATCGGAGTAGCGTGCCCACCATCCAGCAACTGGTCCGCAAGGGCCGCAGGACCGCGGTCAAGAAGACCAAGGCTCCGGCGCTTCGGGGATGCCCCCAGCGTCGCGGCGTGTGCGTGCGCGTCTACACGACCACCCCCCGCAAGCCCAACTCGGCGCTTCGCAAGGTGTGCCGTGTTCGCCTGACGAGCAAGGTGGAGGTCACCGCGTACATCCCCGGCATCGGTCACAACCTCCAGGAGCATTCCGTCGTGCTGGTGCGAGGCGGCAAGGTCGCCGACCTTCCGGGTGTGCGCTACCACGTGGTGCGCGGCACGCTCGACACCGCCGGCGCCAAGAACCGCAAGCAGGGCCGCAGCAAGTACGGCGCCAAGCGCGAGAAAGCCAAGTAGATGCCTCGCCGCGCTCGCATCCAGAAGCGGGTCATCCTGCCCGATCCCATCTACGGCAATCCCGGTTTGGCCAAGTTCATCAACTGCGTGATGCTGGCCGGCAAGAAGAGCACTGCCGAGAAGATCGTCTACGACGCCTTCGAAAAGATCCGCCGCTCGCAGCGCCGTGAGCCGCTCGACGTGTTCGAGCAGGCGATGCGCAACGTCACCCCGGTTCTCGAGGTCAAGCCCAAGCGCGTCGGCGGGGCCACCTACCAGGTGCCCGTCGAGATCCGCCACGACCGCCGTGCGGCTTTGGCGCGGCGCTGGATCATCCGTTACGCCCGCGGCCGCAACGGCAAGAGCATGGCCGACAACCTCGCCGGCGAGCTGATGGACGCCGCCAACGGGGTCGGGGCCTCGATCAAGCGCCGCGAGGACA
>JALZAG010000286.1 GCA_030948445.1 Candidatus Dormiibacterota bacterium | reverse complement strand
TTACGTATAGCCCACGCGTACGGCGGGTCTCCGCCTCCCCAGCTGGCAAACTCTCTCTCCACGTCATTGATTTGCCTCATCAGTCGGACGTTGTGGGCGCCCCGAGCCCACCTCGAAATATTGTCACCCGTGCGCCAAGTGTGGAGCAGCAGGTCCACTATCAACATTTGAGCTATTGATGCATCGGAAGCCTGGAATAGCGGGATGGCGCGTGGTACTGGATGGCCGCCCTGCTCGCAATGGTGCCCGTAATCACCCGCAAGGAAGCGGCCATCACCTTCTTTGCATAAGCGTGCAGGGGTGAACATGCTCCTTCGCTCGTCCTCGGTGCTGTTGAGCCACGTGGCAGCGTCGCGCTTTGGTTGGCAAACGACCAAGTCAGGTACTCCACCTCTACAACTTGCCCGACTAGCGGACTTACGGATCAAGGCTCTACTATTGCGTGTCGGCACGTCTGGGCGAGCCTTACGCTGACGAGCCTCATTTGCTATAGCCGAATACCTGGTTCCGGTAGGCGAGGTCGCTGGGCGTATATTGCTCGGCGTCTGACGGTGCCAGCCGGAAAGCCTTGCCGCTGCTGAGCCCTGATCCGTCCGATGATCTCCCAGTCAACTTGCGGCGGTCCGGTGGCAGAGCGGCGTTTCAGATGCCGGTGACAAAGTACAGGGTGCCTAGGCGTCAAAGGCCACCATCGGTCCCCTGTCGGCGTCCGAAGCGTGGGCGTCTGGCGACGTCGGCCGTGCGAGTGGGTTTGGACCGTGGTTGGGGGCTGGGCCTGCACCGCGTCTCAACATCATCCGCAGTGCCGGCATGCAGCGCGGGTGTCCTTGCATTTGACCTACTCGCCGCCGTGACGGGGCGCACCGCCGGAGGTCCACGTCAGGAGCCAAGCGGGGTCGCGCCAGCGATCTCCGACGTGGCATGGCCTGCGGTGGTCAGGTTAATGCTCGCGCAGCTGCGTGGACGAAGACTTTGACGCCTATCTCGAGGGCGTCCTCGTCGATCGTGAAACGCGGGTGGTGATGCGGATGGATTATGCCTTTGGCGGGGTTTCCGGCGCCAATGAAGAAGAAACACCCTGCCGCTTGCTCTTGGAAGGCGGAGAAGTCCTCGCCGCCCACGTTCGGCTTCATACTCTCGATGGCGGCGTCGCCGAGTGCTTCCCGGGCCGCCTGCTCGACCAAGGTGGTGACCGTGGGTTCGTTCACCACGACTCGATAGCCTTGCTCGTACCTGAACTCGTAGGTCGCCCCGTGCGCGTGGGTGATTCCCTTGACGAACCGTTCCATCAACTGGGGAATCCTCTCGCGCAGCGCCGGATCGAAGGTGCGCACCGTCCCCTGAATCTGCGCTGATCCTGGGATGACGTTGTGCGTGGTGCCGGCGACGAACTGGGTCACGGACACCACCAGCGTGTCCAGTGGGTCGACGGCGCGGGAGACGATGTGCTGCAGACCGGAGACGACCTGGGCGCCGACAACGATGGGGTCCACCGTTTGGTGCGGCAAGGCCGCATGCCCACCCTTGCCGGCGATGGTGATCCAGAAGGTGTCTGGACCGGCCATCGCGGGCCCGTAGACGATGCCGACCTTGCCAACCTCCAGCGGCGACCAGACATGGGCGCCGATCACGAGATGGACGCCGTCCATGACGCCGGCCCGGATCATCTCGGCCGCCCCGCCGGGAAACAGCTCCTCGGCGTGCTGGAAGAGGAAGCGCACCTCTCCGGACAGCTGGTCGGCCATCCCGGCGAGCACCTTCGCGGTGCCCAGGAGTATCGCGGTGTGCGCGTCGTGCCCGCACGCGTGCATGACATCCGGCCGTTGAGACCGGAACTCGAAGTCGTTCTCCTCGGGGATCGGCAGGCCGTCCATGTCGGCCCGGATGGCCAGCACCTTGCCGGGCCGTCCCGTGTGCAGACGCGCCATGACACTGGTCGCCGTGGGGCGGGTGACGTCCAACCCGGGCAGCGACTTAAGCGTGTCCTCGACGAACCGTGCCGTGTCCTGCTCGAGGAAAGACAGCTCCGGGTTCTGGTGCAGGTGGCGGCGCCAGCCGAGGACCTCCTGACGGACCTCGGCGATGGCCTCGTCGGTTGTCACCTGGCCTCCACTGCGGACGCGGACCAAGCATGGGCTTCCAAGGCGGTTGCCAGCACCGACGCCCCTCGGGCGCAGTCCTCCGGCGTGCTGTACTCGGCAGGGCTGTGCGACCTGCCGTCCACGCTGGGCACGAACAGCATCGCCGCCGCGACCCGGGTGCCCATCGTCTGGGCGTCGTGTCCGGCCCCACTGGGCAGGTCGCGCCAGCTCGCCCCGCACGCATCGGTCGCCTTCTGCAGCAATCGGCGAAGGCCGGCATCGAGCTCGCGCGGCGGCGTCTGCTTCAGCGGGCGGACCGTGACCTCCACTCCGCGGTCCGCGGCGACGGCCTGGCACTGCTCGCCCATCGCCGCGACCATCCGGTCGAGCACCGCCGGGTCCGGGTGGCGCGCGTCGATGGTGAACTCGACCCGTCCAGGCACGATGTTCACCCCGCCCGGATGAACACTCACCACGCCCGTGGTCGCCACCGCCGGGTGTCCCTCGCCGAGCGCGACCGCTTCCACGGCCGCGACCATCCGGGCCGCGGCTTGCAACGCGTCCCGCCGATGGGTCATCGCCGTCGCACCGGCATGGTCGGTGCGACCCTCGACGACCACCTCGATCCACCCGAACCCGGTGATGACATCGACGACGCCGATCTGCAGCCCGGAGTCGACCAGCGTGCGGCCCTGCTCGATGTGCAGCTCGAGAAAAGTGTCGAAGTCGTCGCGGCGTGCTTCGCCGAACCGGGCCGGCTCCAGGCCGACGGAGCGCGCGGCCTCCGCCAGCGTGACACCGTCGGAATCCACCAGGCGCTCCGGCTCGCCGGGCCCAACGAGTCCGAGCATGGACCGGGTGCCGAAGTAGTTCGCGGCGAAGCGGCTGCCCTCCTCCTCGCAGAGCGAGACGACCTCGACGGTGCGCCGCGGCGCGCCCCCAGCAGCGGCGCACGCCTGCACGGCCACGATCGAGGACAGCACCCCGAGCGCCCCGTCGTACGCGCCACCGTGCACGACGGTGTCAATATGCGACCCGGTCAGGACGACAGGCCCATCGACGTTACCGGAAAGGCGGCCGAACACGTTGCCGACGGTGTCCTGGCGGACCGTCAAGCCGGCATCCCGCATGACGTCGGCGACCACGTCCTGGGCCTCGCGCCACGCCGGCGAGTACAACGGCCGGATGATTCCCCCGCCCGGCTGGGCGCCCACCTCAGCCAGCTGCTTGACCAGCTCGGTCAGTCGTGTCCCGTCGACGCGGACCGCAGTCGCCTGGACACCGGTCACCGAACCCCTCCACGCGCCGGCTCCAGGCTGGGTGCCTCGGGGGTGGGCGGGCGTCGGGAGCCCTGCGTCAATGCCGAGACCACCGTGAGCGCCAGCACGTTGGCGATGAGGGCGACGATGCCCACGTTGAGCGTCGCGGCCCACTCCGGCAGGAACGGCATGAGGTCTCCGACGGAGCGTTTGGCCACGATGACGTAGCTGACCACTGCCACGCCGACGACCATCCCGGCGGCCGCGCCAGAGACAGTGACCGGGTTTCGCCGCAGCATGCTGGCGATCAGGGCAGGGAACAGCTGGGTGACAAAGGCATACCCAAGCAGGAGTAGGGCGACGATGGTGCTGCCGCCCCCGAAGGTGAGAAGCAGGGTCACGACCGCCAGGACCGGCACCAGCAGCTGCGCCAACCGCATCACCGTCTCCGGTGACGTGCCGGGCCTCAGCTCGGCGTACACGTTCTTGGCCAGCATCGTCGCGGAGGTGGTCAGCAGCATCGATCCCGGAACCAGCGCGGTCAGCATGCCCGTCGCACCGATCAGGCCGACGAACCACGGCTCGAACGCGTCCCGGGACAGCCGCAGCAGCGCGAGGTCGGAGTCGGTGCCCTTCAGCCCCGGCACCTTCAGCACGGCGGCGAAACCCACGAAGAAGATGAACAACAGCACCAGCTGGTACAGCGGGAAGACGACCGCGTTGCGCCGCAGCGCCCGCTCATGCTTGGCCGAGAACGTCGCGCCGAAGAAGTGCGGCCACATGTAGAAGCCGAAGGCGGTCAACAGCACCGTGCTGATAAACCACGAGACGCCAAGCGCAGGGGTGTGCAAGGTCAGGAACTGGGCGTTCTGCTGATGAAGGGAACTGAACATCGGGCCGATGCCGCCGTAGTAGTGCCAGGGCAGGTAGATGCCGAGGAAGATCGCGACCGCAAGGATGAGGACGTCTTTGAGGACCGCCGTCCAGGCAGCCCCGTGGATCCCCGACACCATGACGTAGGCCGTCAGCACCACTGTGCCGATGATGATGGCCGCGGTCTGCCCCACCGCGCCGTAGGACGTCTCCTCAACGATGATCGACATGCCCTTCAACTGCAGGATCAGATACGGGATCATGGCGAGGACCCCGATCAACGACACCAGGATGCCCAGCCTCCGGCTGTCGTACTTGCGCGCGAAGAAGTCCGCCTGAGAGATCAGACGCTCACGCTTGGCGTAGCGCCACACGGCGGGCAGCAACCAGTAGGACATGATGTAAGCAAGGCAGCCGTAGGCCAGGATGTAGAGCGCTGGACCGCCATTGGCATACGAGAAACCGCTGCCGCCAAGGAACGTGAAGGTCGTGTAAATCTCACCGGCCAACAGCAGAAACACGAAGATGACGCCGAAGGAGCGACCGCCGACGGCCCACTCCTCGAGGCTCAGTTCGTGTCCGTGGCGGGCGCGAAGCCCCAACGCCAGAGCGATCACAAGTCCCGCGGCGAGGACCAGCAGCGCCGCGTTCACGGCGAAGACCCCTCGTCCTGCGGTTGCGGGCCGCGGTTGGTCGGATCGAGCGCATAGACGATGGCCATGATGCCGCTACTGGCGACCACCCATGCCACGATCCACGCCATCAGGAACGGCAGACCGAGCACGAACGGTTCAACCCGGTTCGCGAAACCCGCACCACCGAGGATCCCAACAAACGGCAGCGCCGC
>JALZAG010000279.1 GCA_030948445.1 Candidatus Dormiibacterota bacterium | reverse complement strand
CGCGGTGAGCTTCGCGCCGCTCCAGCCCATGGAGTTCGATCCACTCAGCGGCAAGCTGATCTTCGCCTCAGTGAAGGAGGAGGAGGGAGCGGAGCGCTGGACGGTTCCCGCCGACCTTGTCATCTTCGCCTCGGGGCAGATCATGGAGGCGCCCGGCGAATCGGTGCCACTGACGCAGCGTGGCCTGGTCGCCGCCGATCGCGGCGGTCACACCGGCGTCGACAGGCTCTTCTGCGGCGGCGACTGCGTGCAGGGCCCGTCGTTCATCGTCGACGCCGTCGCCTGGGGCCACCGCGTGGCACGCTCCATCCGCGAGGACTTGGGCGATGAGCTGCCCGCTGAGGAGCGCATCTACCAGACCATCGTCGAGCGAACCGACGACCACCGTCAGTCGGAGGTGTTCGCGCGCACCGACCCGGCGATCCTCGAGGCGGCCAAGCGCTACGACATGAGCGAGTGCGAGCTGCCCTGGAGCGATCGTGAGGCGATCGTGCAGGCGATCCGCTGCTTCCAGTGCGACTCCGTCCATCACTACGACACCGCGGTGTGCGTCCTCTGCGGCGCCTGCGACGATGTGTGCCCGGAGAAGGCGATCGACGTGGTCGTGTTCGGCGAGGACCGTGAGCGCTCGTCGGGTGGCGAGACCATGGTGTGCCAGACCTCAGGCGGCGACCCGGTGGCGGGCGGCTACGAGGGTGAGATCTACATCAACTACGACCGCTGCACCAACTGCCGCATCTGCGAGGACCACTGTCCGGTGAACTGCATCACGTTCGAACGCGTGCGTTTCATCGACGACACCATGCGGGTGGTGGAGAAGCCGCGCATCAGCGTGGAGCTCCCCCTGGTCGCGGTGCACTGACCGCGGTCACCACACCAGCCGACCGAGCGGGGTCCGACGCCGTTCTGATGGGGCGAGCCTTGCGACTCGCCAGGGGGGCTGCATCCCGTGGGGAGGTGCCGGTCGGAGCCCTGGCCCTCCTCGAAGGCTCGGTCATCGCGACCGCCTCGAATCGCATGGAGCGCGCTGGCGACGCCACCGCCCACGCCGAGATGCTGGTGCTGCGGCGGGCGGCAGCGGTCTTGGGGGGCTGGCGACTCGAGGGGCTCACGCTGGTAGTCACGCTCGAACCGTGTCCGATGTGCGCGGGGGCGATGGTGCAGGCGCGCATCGACCGCTGCGTCTACGGCGCGCGTGACCCCAAGAAGGGCGCCGATGGCAGCGTCTACGACGTACTCCAAAATGGCGCGAACAACCACCGAGTGAACGTCACCAGCGGCGTGCTCGGCGACGAGTGTGGCAGGCTCCTCACCTCATTCTTCCAGGCGCGGCGGACCAGCTCCCGCGCGTCACGCTGAGGCGACGTCGATGTCCTGCGATTGGTTGTTCGTGGATGGCTCGAGCCTCATCTTCCGCGCGTTCCATGGTGTTCCGCGAAGCGTTCGCTCGCCGGATGGCCGCCCTGTCAACGCGGTGCGGGGGTTCATGGACACACTTGCCCGCTTGGTCAGCACCCGGCACCCGCGCCATCTCGCTGTTGCCAGCGACGAGGATTGGCGGCCGGCGTGGCGGGTCGAGTTGATCCCCAGCTACAAGGCGCACCGCACGGCAGAGCCCGTGCCGCCAGACCTCGAGCCTCAGATGCCGCTCATCCATGACGTGCTCGATGCCATCGGCATCGACTTCGTCGGGCTCGCCGACTACGAGGCGGAGGACGTGATCGCCACCTGGACCGCCAAGACCGCCGGTACCGTGGAGATCGTCAGCGGTGACCGCGACTTATTCGCGCTGATCGAGGATCCGCGGGTGTGCGTGCTATACCCGGAGAAGGCCGGGCTCGCTGTGGTCACCGAGGATGAGGTGACCCGGCGCTACGGGATCCCCGGCCGCAGCTACGCGGACTACGCCATCCTCCGCGGCGATCCCTCGGATGGCCTGCCCGGGCTCAAGGGCGTCGGCGCGGTGGCCGCTGCGGACATCATCCGCCGCCACGGCGGGGTGGCGGGACTGCTCGACCAGCGGCGAATCCCAGAACACCAGCGCGACTATCTCGCGCGGGCCGCACGGGTGGTGCCCCCCGTCCGAGACCTGAGCGTCGACCTCCCGGCCGGCCGGCGCGACGCGTATCCGGTCGACCCTCAGGGACTTCGCACCCTCGCCAACGCCAACGGCCTCACCTCAGCGTGCGATCGGCTGGTTCTCGCCCTCGCCGACCTGCAACGCCAGAGCTAGCCCGCTACAGCGCCGACGGTGGGTCCAAGGCCGTGGTGATGCGCTGCCAGAGCACATGGTCCTCCCAGGCCCCGGCGATCGCCAGGTATCCGGGCGCCACACCGATGCGCTCGAAACCGCAGCGCTCCAGAAGTGCTTGCGAGGCGACGTTCGCCACCATCGTCGCCGCCTGCAGTCGGTGCAAGCCGAGATCACGGAACCCCATGTCCACCACCGCGCTCACCGCCCACGAGCCGATGCCCCGACGCAACCGGCGGGCGTCCACCGAGTAGCCGAGGTGGCAGCT
>JALZAG010000276.1 GCA_030948445.1 Candidatus Dormiibacterota bacterium | reverse complement strand
CGGCGGCTGACAAACCTGCGTAGGGAAATTGCTGATTCCCCGTTAACTATTTCATGGGGTCGGTGCGCGCCTGCGACCAGGTAGTTGACGTCGAATATGTGGGCGGCCCGCTGGTGGCCCAATTGCTCAGCGTGGCGAGCAGGAAGCGCGGCGGCGAAGCCGTCGGGTCAGCAGGTCAGCCGTGGACCCCGATGAGCACGGCCGACACGAACAGAGCGATGCACACCACCACTGTGGCGACGAGCGCGGGCAATCGCCAGCGGGAGGGGACCACCGGCATCCTTCTCTCTGGCACAGGTCCAAGCGAGCCCTCGTGGCGCACCTCATCCTCCTTGTCGTCTCTGCACCTGCCCGGTGATTGTGCCGTCTCGGCCTCTCACCATGGCCGCCGCGGCGAGGCGGGCGAATGGGACTGATCGTCGGAACGCTGGTGTTCGGGCTCGCCCAGGGCGGCGCGATCGCGCTGCTGGGCGCCGGCATCGTGGCTATCCACCGCGGCTCGCGCGTCATCAACCTCGCGCACGGTGCATTCGGCATGTTCGCGACCTACATCTTCGCCAGCATCCTCGGGCTGAACAATCAGCACCCCTCCCCACCTCTCCTGCTGATCGCGTTCATCGCCGGATGCACCTTCGGTGCCGGACTCGGTCTGCTCACCGACTGGGCGGTGATGCGCCGGCTCGCCACCCGGCCGGCGATGGTGCGCATGACCGCCAGCCTCGGCATGCTGTATGTGCTCTTGAGCTTGGCGCAGCTGCTCTTCGGAGCGGGGACGCGCAGCGTGCCGTCGATCTTCGGCTCCGGCAACCACCGCGTCGGCCTGGTGGTGCTCACCAACGACGTCCTGGGGATCGCGGTTCTGGCGCTGCTGCTCAGCGTGGCGCTGGGGATGTTCTACCAGCGCACCCGCATCGGCACCACCATCCGCGCGGTTGCCGACAGCCGCGAGACCGCGGCCCTCGGCGGTATCCGGGTCGACCGCATCGGCTCGCTGTCCTGGGGCATCGGCGGCGCCATCGCCGCGCTCGCCGGCATCGTGCTGGCCCCTTCCACCGGCCTCAACAGCTACATCCTCACCCTCCTGGTGGTGCAGGCCCTGGCCGCCGCGCTCACCGGACGCCTGCAGCACCTGCTGCCGACGTTATTGGGCGGGGTCGCCATCGGGGTGCTGACCGCCTTCGCCCGTGAGTACCTCGACCAGGCGACGAGCGGCAATCCCCCGTCCTGGATCAACGTCAGCGCCATCCAGGACGGCATCGCCGTGCTCTGGATGATTGGCGCGGTGATGCTCTGGCGCCAGAGCGGACGCGCCCAAGGGGTTCGCGCCGGGCTGTCCGGCGCTGGCGAGTTGCTCCGGGCGCCGGTCGACGGACCGGTACGGGTCGGGCTCGTCGTTGTCGCCCTCGGCGCAGCGCTGATCATCCCCGCAGCGTTGGGAGGGTCGGGGCTGTACATCCTTTCGATCGGCGTCGCCTACACGGCCGCCATCCTCAGCATGGTGGTGGTCACCGGGATGTCGGGTCAACTCTCCCTCGCGCAGGCGGGATTCATGGGCGTGGGAGCGTTCGCAGCCGCCCACGCCGCGGCAAGCGCACACCTTCCCCTCGTCCTGGCGGTGCCACTGGGCGGCCTGGCGGCGGTGCCCATCGGGTTCCTGGTCGGGTTGGTGACGTTGCGTGCGGGAGGCGTCCTCACCGCCGTGGTCACCCTCGGTTTTGGAGCGGCGCTGAGCAGCCTGTTCTTCACCGCAGACTTCAACGGCGGCGCCACCGGGTCGATGGCACTCGCGCGCACGGGCTGGCTGAGCTCGCCGCTGGTGTACTGCTGGTTCGAGATCGCCGTGGTCGCCCTGCTGATCGCCTTCGTGTGTGCGCTGCGCACCCGCCGGGCCGGTCGTCGGATGGCGGCGGTTCGGGACTCCCAGCACGCCGCGGCGGCGCTGGGCATCAGCCCGGCGCGTACCAGGCTGGCAGCGTTCGCCCTCAGTGCCTTCATCGCCGGCGTCGCGGGCGTTCTGTATGCGGGCGTTGACCAGGTGGCCTCCTCCCGCTCCTTCGGCCCCTTCGCGTCGATCGGCCTGCTGGCCTCGGGCGTCGTCGGAGGGCTCGGCAGCACCGTCGGGGCGGTGATCGGCGGCCTGCTCCAGGCCACGGGACCCGGTGCGATCTCGGGACTGCCGGTGATCAATCGCCTCAACGACCCCGGTGACGTTGGTGGCGTCCTGCTCGGGGTGCTGCTGCTCGTCCAGGTGAGCCTCGCCCCTGCCGGCCTCAGCCGTCCGCTGTTGCGTGCCGAAGCCGCGCTTGCCGGCCGTCTCCGCGCCGCGCGCGGGCGTGGCCGGACGCCCGCGCGAGGGTCCACATGAGTGCGCTCCTCGAGGTCCACAGCCTCGGCGTCGACTACGGCAGTCACGTCGCAGTCGACGGCGTGTCGCTGGCCGCCAGCCGGGGCGAGATCGTTGGACTGATCGGGCCCAACGGCGCGGGCAAGACGACCCTGCTGGACGTCATCGCCGGAGAGAACCTGCCCAACCGCGGCCGCATCGATTTCGACGGCAGGGACATCACCCGACTACCCGCGTGGCGTCGCGCGCGCCTCGGGGTGGGACGCACCTTCCAGGCCGCGGACCTGGTCGGCTCCCTGACCGTCCATGACAACCTCATGCTCGGCTGCCAGGCGCGGCAGCGCACCAGCCTGATCGAGGATGGACTGCGGATCGGCAGGAGCCGTCACGCCGAAGCGCTCGCCGCGCGCGAGGTGGACCGCGTTCTCAGCATGATCGGCATCCGGTCCGACGGCTCGCGCCAGGTCGGGGCGCTCCCCCTCGGTCGCCGCCGCCTCGTGGAGATCGCTCGCGCGCTCTGCGCGCTGCCACGCATCCTCCTCCTCGACGAAGCCGGGTCGGGAATGTCGGCGGACGACCTCGCCACCCTCGCGGCGCTCGCCCGACGGCTGACCGCGGACCTCGGACTCGCAGTGGTTCTCGTCGAGCACGACGTCGACTTCGTCTTCGAGGTCTGCGACTTCGTGTACGTCATGGCGGCCGGGCGGCTGATCGCTCGGGGGACACCCGCGGCAGTGCGCAGCAACCCGGCGGTGATCAGCGCCTACACAGGAGAGCTCGCCCATGAGCCCGTCGCTGCTGCAGGTTGAGGACGCGACCGTCCATTTCGGCGGCGTCGTTGCCCTCGCCGGCGTGACGGTCACAGTCGAGCCCGGTGAGGTGGTCGGGGTCGTCGGTGCCCTGGCGGCCGGCAAGAGCACGCTGCTGCGGGTTGCGGCCGGAACGCTCGTGCCCAACCAGGGCCGAGTTCGTTTCGACGGCGCCGACCTCGACCACCTCACCCCCGGGGAGGCTGCACGCCGCGGACTGCTCCTGGTACCGGCGGGCGGTGGCCTGTTCCCGACGCTCACGGTGCGCGAGAACCTCCAGCTCGCGGAGAGCGGTGGCGGACAGTTCCCCTCTGATGCGGTGCAGGCTCTGTTCAGCAGGTTCCCGGTGCTGGGCGCCCGCCCGGGTCAGGTGGCAGGATCGCTCTCCGGCGGTGAGCAGCGCCAGCTGGCGCTGGCCCGCGCGGCACTGGCCGGTCCGCGCCTGCTGCTGCTCGACGAGCCGTTGCTCGGCCTGGCACCGCAGGTGGCCGGGTCAGTCGCCGCCCTCCTCCGCGACCTGGCCGCCGAGGGCACCGCCGTGCTGATCGTGGAGGAGCGGCCTTCGGAGGTCTTGAGCGCGCTGGTTGGCCGCCTGGTCGGGCTGCGCCTCGGCCGGGTGGTGCCCACCGAGACCCTCGAGCGGAGCGCGCCGCGGAGAAGCGACCAGCCGGCTGAGCCCCGCAGCCACGACGCCATCGAGCTCCAGGCCGTGCGAGTGCCGCTGTCCGTTGCGGAGAAGCGGTCACTGCAGACCCTGGCAAGCACCCATGGAGAGACCGTCGGCGAGTTGCTCGCCCGACTCGCCCGCGACTACACGCAAACCCACGCCGAGGAGGTGCCTCGATGAGGAAGGGAGCACTGGCCGCCGCCGCAATGGTGCCGATGCTGGCGCTAGCGCTGCTCTCGGTCTCCGCAAGCGCGGCCACCACGAGCGCATTCGACGCGGCCAACCTGAAGGGCAGCTGCACCGCGCTGGAACTGACCGTCAAGACTGGTTACTCCTTTGTGGTCGAGCCCGACGTCCAGATTCCCCGCGCCGGGACCGCTGTGCAGGAGGGCGCGTCCGAGGCCATCGCGTCGCCGATCGACCCCGGCGACTCCGTGGACGGCCTCGCCGGCCTCGGGATCCCTGAAGCGCAGGGGTACATCGTCAACGGCTACCCGGGCGCCCCCTCGCCATTTGCAGGGCAGGGACTCGGCAAGCTGCCACCACCGATTAACAGCGTCGGCCAGACGCTCGTGAAGAACCCCTTCAACCAAGCCCTGACGTACCCATACGAGCACGCCGATGCGGGCTACCCCAATGCCCAGAGTCCCGGTACCCAGACGGCGACCCTGGCGGGCACGCCCAACGCCACTCTCGGCGACCCGTCCGGCCTGCTCACCGTGAATGGAAGCACGGCCAAGTCCGTCGCCGGCGACGGCATGGCCGTGGCCGACAGTGGCGCGGGCGCCGCAGTCACCGGCAGTCCTCCGGCAGTGCCTGCCGGGGTCGGCTCTCTGCCGGCCTTGGGGGTGAGCGTGGGCCGGGTCAGTGCACACAGCGAGGCACACGTGCTGGCCAACAAGGTGACCGAGGACGCCACCTGCACGCTCAACAACGTCGAAATCGCCGTTCCCGGC
Source organism: Candidatus Dormiibacterota bacterium (assembly GCA_030948445.1). Next base: position 3,748 of record JALZAG010000276.1, on the reverse strand, counting down.
TCAGTCGCGCTCCACATCGGAGCCGTGGTGGCCACGGTCCACGCGGAGCGCGCCATCGGCACCCCCCGCGCGGTTGCCACCGAGAAGATCGAGTTCACGGGCGTCAGCCTGAACGGCCAGGGTGCCACTCTCGACCAGCGCGGTCTGCGCGTCGGTGGCCAGACGGTCACCACGCTGCCCACGGCCACCACCCCGACGCCGCCCCCCGCCCTGCTGCCCGCAGCCGGGCCAGTGCCGCTGGCACCGCCCAGCGTCTCACTGGCCGGAAGCAACGTGGTCCAGAAGCAGCCCAGCCCTGACGAGGCGATCGTCGCAGCGACCGGTGCCACGGTCACAATCAACTCCACCACCCCGATCCCGAACGCGATCCCACCGAGCGGCGTCAGCGCGACGCCAACCGTGTACACCCTGCACATCGCCACCCTCGCGGGCGAGGCCTACGGCCTGGCGGCGAGCTCCTCGGCCTCCGGCGTCGGCCTGGGTCAGGTTGCCACGGGGGTGGCCGGGGTGCTTGGCGGAGGCATCGGCGGCCTGGGGTCGTCCTCAGCCGCCGGGGCTTCCCAGTCGCATCCCGGCAGCGCCGGTCAGCCGGCCACCCTCGCCGCGGTGGCCGTGACCCCGGCGCAGCGAGCCATCGTCCTGGTCGTCTCGTCGCTTCTCGAAGGACTGCTGCTAGTGGGCGTGGCCCGCAACTACCTTCGCGGTCGGAGGCGCATCGCGGCCCCGATGGAGACGACCGACCTGCCGTGACCCCGGACTACCCGCGCCAACGTCGCTTCACCATCGCCCTTGCCACAGCTGTGGCGGGGACCCTGGTGCTCTCCGCCGCCACCGCCGTGGCATTGCGGGCCTACGGCGTGGGCACCGTGCGCGTGGGTCACGGCGCCATCGCCGGAACCACGGGAACCACCACCACCGGGCCGGGCTCGGCTGGCTCCGGCGGCAACGGCGCCAGCGCCGGCAGCGCCGGTGGGGCCAACCGCCCGGTGGTACAGGGTGGCGCGGGCAAGCTGACCGAGCAGGGCGTGTCAGGCGGGGTCATCCACCTCGGCTCCATCGTCACCCAGACCGGTCCTGGTCGCTCGATCTCGATGGCGCACGCGCTTGTAGCCTGGGAGAAGACCGTCAACGCCAGCGGTGGCATCAACGGCCTCCAGGTTTCGATCGACATCAAGGATGACCAGGGCAACCCCGACCTGGGTGCGTCGGAGTACCGCCAGCTCAACGAGGACGAGAAGGTGTTCGCGATGGTCGCCGAGTGCGCACCCATCACCGACGCTCAGGAGGTCGGTTACATCCGTCAATCCAACTTGCCCGTGGTCGGGGACTGTCAGTCATCGCCGCCCGCCTACTCGCTGCCGACGCTGTGGGTTGGTGGTCCCACCCCGTACCAGAACGGCCAGCTCGGCGCGGAGCTCATGGAGCGCGTGAAGAGCTGGCCCACGTCGGGCGCCAAGATCGCCCTGGTGTGCCTGCAGGACCCGAGCACCAGCCCGGTCTGCGACGGCGTTGCGCACACCTATCCGAGAGGTGCGCTGTGGCACGGCGGTCCTCAGTACGAGCAGATCACCGACAACAACTACTCGCAGCTGATCGCCCAGTGGCAGAGCGATGGCGTCGGCTACGTGCACCTCGTGCTCGACCCCGGGAGCGTGCAGCGCTACCTCTACGCGGCCCAGGCAGCGGGCTTCAGCCCGGCAACGATGAACAACCTGATCGTCGACGACGGCGACGCCGGCAGCTACAGCAATGCGCAGGGAATGATGATCGGCACCCCGTGGATCCCACTGGACCACGGCACTGCGGAGATGTCGCGCTTCACCACCGCGATGCACCGCTACTTCCCGGATGACCGCATCGACCTCTACGCGCAGACGGGATGGATCAGCGCACTGATGCTCGAGCACGCTCTTCGACAGATGGGTACGACGATCACTCGGCAAAATCTCATCGACACACTCAACACCAAGTTCAGGAATTGGAATACTCAGTTCGGACCGGTCGAAAACTTCTCCCCCACGGTGCACAACGGGCCCTTCGAGTCAGCATTGATGGCTGTGCAGGGGGCGGGAACGTCGGACTGGCGGCTGGTCACAGTCCACGAAGCCATCAACGGCTGAGGTCGGTCACCTGGCCGACGGTGACCGCGGGCCTCATACACTGGGCCGGTGGAGCCGCAGCCCTGCCGAGCCGGACAGCCATGAGCATGTCCGTGGCACCCTCAACCAGCGCCGGAGCGCGACCGCGAAGAACCATTCGCCAGCGCATCTTCAGCCGGCGACGCATCCCCCTGCTGCTCGCTCTCGCGGTGATCGCCTCCCTGATCGTCGCCAGCAACCCGAGCCAGGTCGGCAGCGCCATCGAGCGCTTTCACGTCCGCGACATCCCCATCATCGTGGGCCTCTCAGTCGGGTACTACGTGCTCCAGGGGGTTCGCTGGTGGACACTGCTTCGGATCGTCAGCAACAGACCACCGCTCGGCGAGACCGTCTTGATGACACTCACCGGACAGGCAACCGCGCTGCTCCCGCTGGGGGAGCTCACCCGCGCAATTCTGCTGGCACGGGTGCGTGACATCGCCGTTGGCTCCGCCATCGCCGCCGTCACAGTGCAGGAGCTGCTGTACTCCGCGCTCCTGATCGCGGCTGCACTGCCGGGGTCGAGCCGCTACTACTTCGCACGTGCCGGTGTCGCGGCCGCGCTTGGCGGCACCATCCTGGTGGTGGTGCTGCTCACCGTGCGTCCGGTGTACCGCTTGTTGCGCCGCGGCGTCGCCAGGATGCCGGTGCTGCAGCGAATGATGGGGTCGATTGACCGGCTCCAGGCGGACACCGTGATCCTCTTCGAGAACTGGCGCACGTACGTCTGGCTATGGATCAGCGCGGTGCAGGCGCTGATGGCGGTCAGCCTCTTCTACTTCGTGGTCAACGCCATCGCCCCCGGCCGCCTCGACTGGGTGACCGCAGCGTTCATCTACTCGATCAGCAATGTGGCCTCGGCGATCACCCTCTCTCCCGGAAGCCTCGGCGCCTTCGAGGCGACCACGGCGGGACTGCTGGTGGCTGCCGGCGGCCTGCCGTTTGGAGTCGCCACTGCCGCCGCCGTGGTCCATCGCCTTGCCGACAAGGGGTTGAGCGCGGTGATCGGCGTGTCGCTGTACGCGTATGTGCGCGCGCACCACCGGCTCCACGGGGTCTCGCTCTTCGACCTGCGCGATACGCAGACCGTCCGGCGTGCCTCCGTCCCCGATGACCGCTGAGGGCCGCCCGCTACGCGTCGCATTCTTCGGCCACGCGGAGGGCCTGCGGGGCGACGGGCTCTCGACCTACAGCCGCGAGGTGGTGCGCGCCCTGCGCGCTCGCGGGGCCGAGGTTCACTTCTTCGCGCACCGCGACGATGGCGAGGTTGTGCCAGTCGATCGACCGGACGCGATCCAGCTGCGGGCCTGGCGCTTCAAGACGGTGACCGTTCCGAGGCCGGGTTCGATGCGCGCGATCACGGAGGCGCTCCGTGTTTTCGCGCCCGACGTCGTGCACATCTCGTGGAGCTTTTCGCTGCATGACGGGGCCATCGCCGCCCTGGCCCATCGGCTGGGCGCGGCGTGCGTGGCCACGTTTCACCTGCCCCACGGACCCACAGGCACAGCGCGCGGCCGCGTGCTGCAGGGCCTGTACCGCTATCACCGGCGGCGCATGTCGCACGTCGACCGCTGCATCACGCTGAGCACTGAGCAGCGGCGGCTCCTGGC
>JALZAG010000273.1 GCA_030948445.1 Candidatus Dormiibacterota bacterium | reverse complement strand
CAACCTTGCCCATGAACAGGATCGCTGCCATGACCGTGAGGCCCGGCACCGTCACCGCGGCGGCTCGGGAGATCGGCACTCCGGTGACGGACATGGCAACGTGGCTGCCGACACCTCCCAAGACGAGTAGAAACGTGCCCAGAGATTCGCTGACAAGTCGACGCCACCAGCGCGACGTGTCCCGGAAGTCGCGCGCCCACGGCGGCTCCGACCCAGGAGGCGGGCTGCCGGCCTTGTCATCCGGCCCAACGTTTGGCTCGATCACGGCTCGGGAGTATGCGCGCGCCCGCCCGGCTGCGCATGGTGCCTGCTGCGGCGCCACGGCGCGGCTGCCGCACCGCTCGCGTCGCGTACGCTCCAAAGAAAGGAGCAACTCATGTCCCTTCTGGCTGCCGGAGACCAAGCACCCGACATCACCGCGCGCCGCCGCGACGGCAGCACACTCACGCTCGCTTCGCTCAAGGGACGCCACGTGCTGGTGTATTTCTATCCCAAGGACGACACACCGGGATGCACGGCGGAGGCCTGCGGTCTCAACGACAACCTCACCGCCCTGACGCAGACCGGTGCCGACGTGATCGGCGTGAGCACGGACAGCTGGGAGTCGCACGCGCGGTTCGCGCAGAAGTACGGGCTGGAGTTCGGGCTGGCGTCCGACGCTGACAGCAGCATCCGCAAGGCGTACGGCGTGGGCAAGATGTTGGGCATTCTCCCCGCGGTGCAGCGCGTGTCATTCCTGGTGGGACCGGACGGACGGATCGTCCACGTCTGGCCGCGGGTGAACGCCACCCGCCACCCTACGGAGGTGCTGGAGGAGGTGCGCCAGCGCAGTTCTGCCCAGACCGTCACGGGGTAGGCCGCGCGCGCCGCAGCGACGGATGACACGCGGGGGTCACAAGGTCAGAGGGGCAGGAGCCGAGTGTGCAAGAGGCAGAATTCGTTGCCTTCTGGGTCCGCAAGAACGTGCCAACTTTCAGTGCCGGTCTGTCCGACGTCGACGGGCTTCGCGCCGAGAGAGAGCAGCCGCTCCAGCTCGGCGTCCTGGTCGCGGTCGGTGGCATTGACGTCGATGTGCAGTCGGAGCTTCCCGGTCCGCGGGTCGCTGCTGGGGCTGAGGACCAGGATGGGCTGCGGGCCGCCGAAGCCGGCGTCCGGCGACCCGATCGCGATGCTTCCGTCTTCCTCCCGGCCGAGTTCGACGTAGCCGAGGACCTTGCTCCAGAAGGCAGCGAGTCGGTTGGGGTCGGCCGCGTCGATGACTAGCTCACTGATGCGGCAGGCCATGCCCGTCAGTGTACGGAGCCCTATTGGTCAACATCTGGTCGCTCTCAACCGCGCGCGTCCGGCCACCGCGCACCGCGCAGGGGTCGGCACCTCTTCCATTCAAGACGGTGGTGGAGGCGCCGGGAATCGAACCCGGGTCCGAAGCCGTGTCAAGCGCAACATCTACGAGTGTAGTCCCGGTTTTGTTCTCACCGATGCGGCGCCCTGGGACCAGGCTTCGCATCGGCCAGTCACGGTGTACGTCCCCCCCGCCGCCGTGACGCCAGCGGGGGGCGAGGCTGCTGGTATTAGCGTCGGGTCCGGTCACCGCAGCCGCTTGACCGGTCGACGTCAGGCCGTAGCCTGATCGTTTGCCTTACTTACGCAGCGAGCGCAAGGGGCTGTGCATTCTTCGCACTTATGTTTGTCCCGGTTTTACGAGCCCGGGGCTCGACTCGCCATCACGCAAACCACGACCCCGTCGAAGCCGTACGCCCCCACGAGGTGAAGCTGCGCATCCATGGTACCGCGAAGAGCCGCGTGGCACCCCACACGCGTCAGCCGGAGTCGGCGCCCAGTGGATGATCGACAACCCGCAACGTGCTCAGCGATTCCGGTTGCGCGCGGTCCAGGGCGTCGCCGAACAGACCCTCGATTCCCGTCGAGATGATCGCGGTGAGGTAGGCAACCAGCGCCGCTCGCGACATCGAGCGCCTGTCGATCCACCAGTCGGCGGCTGCCTGCACCATCCCGACGATCCCGTGTGCCCAGGGTTCGGCGCCCCCGGAATCGACACCCGCCTGGCGCAGCCGGTCGCCGAGCACCCGCGCCACCTCGGTGGCCATCAACGCCATCTGGGCGTGGACCAGGTCCGAGCTCATCCCTCGGTCGGCGAGCGACCCGTGGACGACGAACCGGTAGATCTCCGGATCCTCTTCGATGAGCGCGAGGTAGGTGTCGACCACCGCCGCGATCATCTCCCGCGGTGGCCGGTCGACGAGGAGCGCGCTCGACATGGCGGCGAGGAGCTCGTCGTTGACACGTCGGCCGACCGCCAGCCAGAGATCGGCGCGGTCCTCGAAATGGCGGTACAGGATGGGCTTGCTCACTCCCGCCTGGGCGGCGATGTCATCCATGCCCACGCCGGCGCCGCGGGCGCGGATCGCCTCAACCGCAGCCTCGACCAGTTCCGCGCGACGCGTCTCCCGATGCCCGTGCCAGCGGTCACGCTGGCCGGTCGCGCCGGGGATTGGGGGAACCTCCAGCCTGCCGGCAGGCGGGCGCGGCGCGGGCCCCTTGACTTTTCGGGAACGCATGCTACTAATAGTAACTGTTACTCACGGTAACGCCTAATCGGAGGAGGTGACATGCCCGCCACAGCAGCCCCGCACCTGGTCATCGGCGCCGGCTA
>JALZAG010000199.1 GCA_030948445.1 Candidatus Dormiibacterota bacterium | reverse complement strand
GTCGCCGGCTCAGTGCTGAGCGTCTTGTCGGTGGCCCTGCGTGCCTGCGTTGCCTGCGTGGCCTGTAGTCGCTGCACCGCCTGCGTGGCGTGCTTCCGGTGCGTCGACTGCACGGGGCTGGTCGGTGCCATCGGCAAGACCGGTGTCCATCGCTTCTGACCGACGGACCCAACCGCTCAACTGGCCGGGGTCTGACCGCTCTGGTGCGCCTTGCGGGCCGCCTCGCGACGTGCCGCCTTGCCGGTCGAGGGTGCCTTCGGCTTCTTCTGCTGCTTTTTGGGCGCGCCACGCGTCTTCTCGCTGGCCATGGGGGCCTCCCTTAAGAGGTGTTCCGGTCCGTTCAGCCCAACGCTACACCACCGCCGCCGATGACGAGGTTAGAGGCGCTGGGCGGCCGGTTTGGCCCACACTCCGTCGAGCCCCACGCTGAGTTGTCAGAGGCCGGCGGATCACCGGTATGCAGGGTTCACCGCCGGGGCGCGTTATATGGCACTGACGGATCGGAGAAGGGGGACGCGATGACTGTCCAGCGTGGCCGGCGCGCGGCGATGGCACTCGCCTTGCTTGCCTTGGGCGCACTCGCAGGCTGTGGCGGCGGTGGTGCCGCAAGTCCCTCGAGCACAGCGCACGCGGTGACCATCGCCCTGAACATCCCGGTGACCGCCGACGCCTATGTGGCGGGAGCCATTCAGCGCGGCGCCGATCTGGCGGTCAAGGAGGCCAACGCCAAGGGCGTGGCCATCGGCGGTACCAAGTACACGATCGTGTTGAAGTTGTACGACGACAACAATCAACCGGCGGCGTCCGCACAGAACGTCTCGTCGGCGGTGAGCGACGGCGCGGTCGCGGTGATCGAGGACGGTCTGGGTGCGGCCACCAGCGCGCCGCGCAGCGCTGCCGCGGGCATCCCTGAGATCGTCATCTCCAATGGCAACGCCAGCCTGCTCGACCCGCAATCGCGGCCCAGCGTCTTCCGGCTCGGCATCGCAAACGACGCCGCCGCGACGCTGCTCGGCAACTACATTGTGCAAACCAGTAAGAAGGTCGCGATCATCCACGACAACAGCGCCAGCGGTCGTGATGGCGCCGAGCAACTCACCCAAGCGCTGGCCACCGCGGGCGGCGCTGTGGCTGGCTCGGTGGAGTTGCCGGCGTCCGCTGCGGCGTTCGACGCCCAGCTGCAGTCGGTGGCTGCATCGGGCGCAGGAGCGCTGGCGGTGTGGGGCGGAGACCTGTTCGTGGCCAAGGTGGTGAGCTCCGCTCACGCTGCCCACCTGACCCTGCCCATCTTCACGTCCCCCAGCGGCGAGAGCACCGCGGTGCGCGCCACCGCTGGTAACGCCGCGACTGATGGGCTGCGTCTGGTCAGCTCGCGATTGACCAGCGAGGCCGACCCGACATCGTTCGGTCAGTTCGAGTCGCGCATTGCCGCCGCCGAAGGCGGTCCCACGGACGCCGGCTTCAAGGACAGTGAGGGGCGGGAGATCCGTCAGCCCAACGACCTCGACTTCTTCGCCTACGACACCGTCAACCTGGTGGTGGCTGCGCTGGAGAAGCAGGCCAGCGCGAGCCCTGGCCAACCGCTGATCGCGGCGGTCGGCAGCGTCTCCGTGAAGAGCGCCAACGGCGACACGCGGGGATTCAACCCGCAGAATCACGAAGGAGTCGCGGACGACGACATGTACATCGCCGTGATTCATGACATGAAGTTCGCGCCGGTGCAGGATGAGCAGCTGTCCAAGACACTCCCCGCCGAGGACCAGGTTCTCTCGGAGTTCCATTAGTGTTCAGTCCTGGTCGGACGTTCACCCCTACCAGGTCCGCACTGAGCACATCGCCGGCCGTGGTCATCCGGCGGCATGCAGAACCAGCTCGGGACCCTCGATCCAGGTGCAGAACCGCGCCGCCGCCGGATCAGGAGCCGGCCGGCGCAGGATTCCGCGCGGGCCGGCGTTAACACAGACACGACCCGGCGCGACCCTTCCTGCACGTTCACCGCGCCGGGGCGGGCATCGGCCCAGGAGGCTTCCATGATCCCGGCGCGGTTCAACCTCGACCGCCTCCGCCATCCGGAGGGCGACCTGTCCCAGGGCCGAGACTGGCTGCTCGCGCGCCGCCGCTGGCTTCCTGCCGTGGCGCTCGTGGTGGCCGCGCTGGTGGCCTACCACTACACGCTGGTCACGATGTTCGACTACCTGGTGCTCGACACGCCTCTCGCGTACCTTCCGCTGCTGCCTCTCTTCGCCATCGGGCTCGCCTATTTCACGGTCTGGCGCTACCGCGGCACACCGCAGCCCAGCAGAGACAGGCAACTCGACCTGCTGGTGGGAATCCCCGTCCTGGCCGTGGCAGTAGCGCTCATCACCATTGTCCCCGCCATCGCCTCCACGTACTACTGGACGGACCGCGCCGACGTCCTCTCGCTCGCGTTCTTCTGCGCGGGTGGCGTGATCGTCCTCTACGGCACTACCTGGTTCTGGCGGTTGCGGTCGGCGCTGCTTTTCCTGGTGCTGATGTGGCCGGCGCTCTACCTGCATGTGCTTGCGGGCGTCATGCAGAACTTCACCACCGCCACCAACGGTGCTCTCGCGGCGATCGTTCAGCGGTTCGGCGCGCTCGGCGTGACCTTCAGCGGCGGCGAGGGTAACCTCATGCTGCAGCCAGTACACAACGCGGCACCGCTCTTCATCAACGTGGGCACAGCGTGCTCCGGAGCCAACAGCGTGCTCGGTTTCGCGCTGATCGGAGGAGCCACCCTGACAGTGCTGCGCGGTGGGTTCGCCCGCAAGCTCACCTGGTTGGTGACAGGCCTTTTGCTCTGCTTCGCACTCAACGTGCTGCGACTTGTCTCGATCCTGGCGCTGGCCAGGGTGGGTCACCCTGAGCTGGCGCTCGGCGGATACCACGCGGTGATTGGGCTGGTGCTGTTCGCCGTGGCGACCCTGGTCATGGTGGGCCTCATCGGGCGGTTCGGGCTGTCGCTTCGCGAGCCCGCTCACACGGGGCCCGTCGCCAAGGATGGGGAACATCGTCCCTGGACGCGCCGCCGCATGGTGGGCGTCGGCGTGTTCGCCGCCTCGGTGCTGCTCCTCTTCGCGGCAGATTCCCAACTGGCACCGTATGCAGCCTTCGCCGACGGAAGCGGCGTCGCCAAGGTCGCGGCGTTCCCGAGCGCCAGCCTGCCGCGCACCTGGGTGACCTCGCACGAGAGCACGTACACGTGGGCCAAGCAGTACTTCGGCGAGAACTCGTCCTTCGACCGTTACACGGTGACCAGCGTCAGCAACGGTTTCGCGTGGGCCGACGTGGTGCGCACCGACGACCGCAGCTCGTTGGACGCCTACAACCTCCAGAACTGTTTCCTCTTCCACAACTACGACATCTCCACCTCGCAGCGGATCGACCTCGGCAACGGTGTGACCGGTCTGCTGCTCAACTACTCAGATCCGGGCACCAAAGCCCGTTGGGCAACCGTGTCTTGGGCGTGGCCGGTGCAGTACAAGGGCACCACCTACTACGAGCGGATTGCGCTCACCTCGAGTCTCTACACAGGTGCCGCGAGCGGCGGACCGGACGTGCAGCCCAATGGCGGCGGGATGCGGGGCATCTTCCTCGACCTGGTGAACACCTTCACTGGAGGAGAGAAGCAGGACCGTGCGGTGGAAGCCGTGTTCCACCACGCTGACCTCAACTTGGAGTCGGTGGCGAGGGCGCTGGTGTCAGGTACGATCCAGCACAGTCGACCGGGCTGAGAGAGGCACTTCTATGGCCGCGGCGTCGTGAACGACGACGCAGGAAGGGAACGGCGCCGCGGTATCTCCCCCTCGCGACGATGGGGGCTTACCGTGAAAGCTGTCGCGTCCGCCGTGGCCGCGATTTGCGCCGCCGCCATCCCGGTGGGGACCGGCATTCGCGTCGACGCGGCCGGTCCTTCGCTTTGCGCGCCGCCCACCGTCTCGGGCGCGGTGGACCAGACGGATAGCCAGCACTACGGTGTGCCGGGCAGTACCGTCGTCACGGTCAGCGGCGCGAACTTCACCTCGCCGAACTGCACCCCCAGCGTCACCATCGGACCTCCCGACAAGGCGGCAACCGTCGACGCGCAGCACCTCACCGTCGATAACACAGGCGCCTCCCTGACATTCACACTCCCCAATGGCCCGGGCGGCGCGGTGACCGTCCTGCTGACGGATTCACTCGGCAACAGCGCGTCGTCGAACAGCAATTTCCATTTCTACGCCCTGCCCGCCGCAACCGTGAGCACAACCGCGCCCATAGAGAACGGTGCGGTGGCGGTGGCCGGCGCGAACTTCACGTTCGGCGGCACGGTCACGACGCCGCCGTCAGTTGCCGTCTGCGACGGCAGCGCGCCGTCCATGAAACCGCCGGTGACTCTGCAGAGCGACACCTCGCTGACATTCCCGGCGCCCGCGGTCTACTGCAGCGGCCCGGTTCAGCTGACCTTCCGAGCTCCGTACGACAGCAACGCCGCCACTGCCGGCACCGACACGCCGGTGACGATGCCTGTGGAGGCAGGCAGCATTGACATCGCGGGCCACGTCACATCGATCTCCCCGGCGGGCGCGGTTCTCCCCGGCACGAGAGTGACGGTGTCCGGTTCGGGATTTGGGCCGGCCGGCGTCGCCAGCGTCGGCGGTGCCCCGGCAGCCTCCATCTGGTCGGATTCCAGCGTGGTGTTGACCGTGCCGGAGGCTGCGAACAGCGGCACCCTGCTGTTGACCCGCGGTGCCGACGCTCGGATCGTGGCGGCCGCCCGGCTGGCCGTGCAGTCGTTAGTCCGAACGGTCAGTCCAGCCAGCGGCGCCGTCGGCGACGTGGTCACCATTGCCGGAACCGGTTTCGGCACGGCGACCGGGCTGGTGCAGTTCGGCGGAGTGATCGCCGCCGTGGAATTCTGGACGCCGGGACAGATCATCGTGACCGTGCCCGACGGCGCTGTGTCAGGACAGCTTCGAGTTCTCCCCGCGCTGAATGCGGCGGGGGCGTCGGTGGCCTTCACAGTTGTTCCGCGCATCCTCTCGATGACGCCGAACACCGGCGGTCCCGGGACGCTGGTCGCGCTGCGGGGAACCAGCTTCGGTTTCCGCGCGGGCAGGATCACCATTGGCGGTCGACTCGGATCGGTAACCATCTGGTCGGACCACGCGGTCATCTTCGCGATGCCGGCGGCGCTCGCCCCGGGTCCGGTGACGCTCACGCTCGCCACGGCCGGTGGTGGCGTGGCGACGGCGTCGACCCGCTTCATCGTGACGTCCGCCAGTGTGCCGCCGGGGAGCGGACGCAGCGCGGGGATCATCGAGCCCAACCTCAACGGCACGCCCAAGGTGACCACCAAGCCCTTCACCTTCAGTCCGCCGCCGCAGGACGGCCCTGTCGCGGTGGGGGTGAACATTCCACTGAGCGCGCCCCCGGGCAGTGACATTCCCTACACGGTGACGGTTGCCGCCTTTGGCGCCCCGGTCGCTCAGGTCAAGGTCACCGTCGCCATCGCCCTGGAGCCGGGCACCGACGCTGCCCTGACCGCAGGCACCACCACGACCGACGCCAAGGGCCAGGTACACGGGTTCATCCACCTCAGCAAGACCCCGGGCCAGACCTTGATCCTGGCCAGCACCGGGCCGTACCGGAACGAGGTGGAAATCTCGTCCCTCAACGTCAATGCCGCGGCGATCGGCGGAGCCCCGTTCTTCGTCAACAGCCTGGGTGACAGCGGGGGTGTGGTGGTCCTCGCGGCTCTACTCGCTCTGATCATCCTGGCGCTGGCGATGTCGCGCGGCCGCGTGTATTCGCCTGTCGGTTTTTCACCCGACCTGGGCGCGCCGCGACGGCCGCTGATGGACTCTCTGGTAACGGTGATTGCCGCGCGCCGGACGGCGACGCTCGGGCGTCTGCGCAATCAGCCGTGGCAGCGCATCCTGCGCGGGTGGTGGGACCACAACCGGGATGTCGTCTGGCGCGTCGGTGGTTTCGCGCTCGGCATCGTGCTCATCCTGATGTACCTGCTCGCCAGCATCTCGACGCTGACCGCGCTTCCCCTCGCTCTTGGCTTCGGCAGCTCCGCGGTGGTCCCGGAGGGAACCGTGTACTACATCGCCTCGATACTCGTGTCCCTCGCGTTGACAGCGATCGCAGTGCGCTACATCTACTACTACCGTTGTTGGGTGGTGAGTCGGCACTTCTTCACTCACCCGACGGTTCCGGACCCTGCGGTCCTCGCCGGTCGCGTCATCCCCAACATGAAAGTGCAGGTGACCACCAAAGGTGGTGCGCTCCCCGTCGTCGAGCGCAGTCTGATCGAGTTGGAACGAATCATCAGCCGTCACGACTGGTTGCGCTCCAAGGTCACAGCCGAGGTGATCACCGAGGTCGCCGAGGAGGCGGAATCGATCGAGCAGCGCTTCGCGGGGAGCGCTCTGCGCGTGTCCGGTGTTCTCCTTCCCGCTGACTACGCGACACCGAACGGGACGCTGCTCAAGGCACGCGCACTGCATTACATGGTGGAGAAGCGGCGCACGGGCTGGAACCGGCTCCAGGGACGCACGTTCATCGTGCACTTCGACGAGGAGACCCTGGTGACCGAGTCGCACCTCCTCGTGCTCGTCGACTACCTGAGTGACAACCCCCGGCCAGTCAGCCAGGGACCCATCGTCTACCCACTGGAGTGGAAGAAGATCCCCTGGATCTGCCGCGCGCTCGAGTCGACCCGGCCCTTCGGATGCTCGGAATGCGCCCGCGTGATGGAGAATCCGCCACCTCCGCATTTGCATGGCAGCAACCTGGTCGTCGACCAGGAGGCCGAGGACAGCATCGGGTGGGATTTCGGCACCCTCGATGGTCAGCCCTTCATCGCCGAGGACCTGCTGTTCGGGCTTCGCGCCTACTCCGTGATCGGCCGCGAGGCGTTCGGCTGGCACGGCGCGACCATGATGGAACAGCCCCCGCTGTCTCTCCACTGGGCGGTCCAGCAGAGACTGCGGTGGGTTACGGGCGCCCTGCAGGGGCTGCGCGTTATGAACCGGCGCACCGAGTACCAGGGCATCACCAAGCGCGAGCAGCGCAGGCTGTTCTCCTCGATCGCTTACCGCATCGCGACGTACTCGCTGGGCTTCCCGGTGGGCTTCGCGGGCCTCTACTTCATCATCCACCCGGCTGAGACCCAGACCCAATGGGCCTCGCTCTTCGGGCTGTGGCGCGCCCTGATCATCTTCTCGGCCGTCTGCTGGGTAATGTCGTACCAGATCGGCATCGCCCGCAACCTGCGCTACCAGGTGACCACCCGGCGGCAGCGCATCCTCCACTCGGTCGCGATCCTGGTCATGACCCCGATCGCCGGCCTCTGCGAGACGGTGGGGCCGTTCGTCGCCCTGCTCCGGTGGCTGTTCGGAGCTCGCCGCGCCAGCTGGACACCGACCCCCAAGCTGAGTGATCGACGACCCAAGCCCGCAGAGGTCACAGTGATCCCGGCGGACGACCACGGGGGCCAGGAGATCATCACCGCGCCACAGTCGCCGGCCTGATCGACAGCTGTCAGCGCAACCCTGCCGGGCCGTCGAAGTTCGTGATTAGAGAGTAAGCTCCTGTTGTCCACCGCGGCGCCATTCGGTCGCTGTGGCCTGCGACAGGGAGCGTCCTCATGTCGACGCGTACGTTCGTGCCACGAAATTTCCTCGCTGGGGTGGGATTGGCGCTGGCAATCGCACTGTCCGTGTCGGGCTCGACCGCGTCTGCGCGATCCACTCTCATCGCTCGCAACCTCGCAGTCCTCGAGCACAGGGCCGGCCCGGACGCAGCAGGACTCTTGCGCGCATCCCCCTCCCTGGGGTGGGGGGTGGTTGAAAATGACTGGCCGTCGAGCGCAGCTGGTCTGCTTGCCGCGGAAGCCAGCGCCGGTCGCAAGGCGAACCTCGTCGAGACGTACGTGCACTGGGGCGAGTGGTCCGCGTTCAGCTACGTTCGCACCGGGATCCTTGCCACCCTTCAGCGTGGGTCGACGCCCGTCATCACCTGGATGTCGGACGACCCCAGCGGGGGGAGCCAGGCGGTGTTCGACCTGCGCGCCATCGCGAGCGGAGCATGGGACCTGTACGCGCGTAGTTGGGCCGACGGACTGCGCGCCCTGCGCTCGCCTGTAATGCTGCGCCTGGACTCGGAGATGAACGGGAACTGGATGACCTACTCGCCCGGCTTCGGTGGCAACGGAACGACAGCCGCCGACTTCGTCGCCGCCTGGCGACACCTCCACGACATCTTTCGCGCCGAGGGGGCCACGAACGTCTCGTGGGTCTGGTCGCCGAACATCGAGTATCCGGGCTCGCAGCCTCTCCGCGCCCTGTACCCGGGCGACAGCTACGTCGACTGGGTGGCGCTCGACGGCTACAACTGGGGCACGACCTATGGTCATGTGTGGCAGTCGTTCGGCGAGGTGTTCGACTCCAGCATCGCCGCGGTGGAGAGGCTCACCTGGCGCCCCTTCATGATCGCCGAAACCGCGTCTGCTGAAGCGGGCGGCGACAAGGCGGCGTGGATCACCGGCATGTTCTCAGAGCTGGCCTCCCGGCGCGACATCCGAGGGTTCATCTGGTTCGACCTCAACAAGGAGACCGACTGGCGGATCGCGAGCACCCCCGCCAGCGCCGTGGCCTTCAGGGCCGGATTGGGGCGCTTGCCCACTCCGTAGGCCGGCGAGCGACGGATTTCCGGGCTCCCGACGTTATATGGGGCGTGGGGAAGCACTGTTTGCTGATGCGCCGGGGCCTTGGGCGCCGCCGCCGGGTGGGAGCCGCCCTGGGGGGCATCGTCGTGTCCCTGGCCGTGGCGTGCTGGACGGCCAGTGCCCAGACCCTCCCGGATCTGCCGCCCGTGCCTGCCCTGCCCACCCCCGCTGCACTGACCACCGCACCCGCCCTGCCCGCCCTGCCGACCAGCCTTCTGCCGTCCACGTCAACGGGGACGGGCACGGCCACCGCACCGTCGCCGAGCCCGACGCCAACCCCGACATCCAGTCCCTCGTCGACGTGCCCTGCCCCGGTCAGTGCGGGCACCCCGTCTCTGCTCCCGGCGCCAACCCCGGACTGCACCGCCCTGGTGCCGGTGCCGCCCGGAAGCACCCCTCCGTCGACGGCGCCCGGGACCACGTCCGGGACCACGACGACGACCACCAACGCCAACGGCAGCCCCGGCGGCTCGTCCAGTCTCGCCCCCGCCGGTTCACCGCTCGCGTCCGCGGGGGTGCCGGTCCTCGAGCAGGCCGGGCTTGTCCAGCTGCTGGGTCTGCTGGGGACCCCGGCCAACGTGGGGGTTGAGACGCCGTCCCTGCAGCACTTCGGAAACGTTCCCACTGCCGCCGTTCTGACCTCGCTCGCCGCCCCGGCGGCTCCTCTGGTGACTCCGGCGCCCGCGGCCCATCACCTGCCACCCGCGCTGTGGGCGGCGATGCTGCTCAGTCTCATCGTCGCGGTCGGGTTGAGCGTCCTGGCCCGGCGGCGCGGACGGGCTCGATTCGCTCGGCTCGCGGAGATCGCGGCGGTGCCGTTCCTCCTGGTGGTGGTCATCGGGGCCGTCGCCGCCGTGCCCAAGAGCGGCACCATCGTGATGCAGCACACCCAGCCGGTCTCTGCCCCCGCCGCCGCGGAGGCCGCAACGGTAGGGGTTCGCTCCGCGGTCACGGTCAGCCATCAGCTGCCCTCGGCTGGGGACGTCCTCCTCACCCGCCTCGAGTCCTTCGAGGCCCAGGTCGCCGACCAGCAGGCGCGGATCCAGGTCCTCGTGGCGCTGGCGAGCCAAGCTGCGCCCGGCGATCCGACGGTCTCGCCGCAGCGGGGGCCCTTCGACAGCGCTCTCGATCCTGCCGTCACCGCCCACCAGGTTGCGACCACCCTGGAGAGCACGCTTCAGGCGGAATACGGGTTCGTCCTCAACACCGCACGCGACCCCAGCCAGGCGCAGGCGCTGCTGCAGGCCGCCGGCACGCAAGCGATGCCGGTGCGCGAGGCGGTCGCCTATGACATCCAGGCAGTCCAGGCGCAACTTGCCCAGGAGGCCGCCATCGTCCAGGCTTCCAAACCCGGCGCCAACGGCGCGACACCGGGCCTGGGCGGGGCCACACCGACAACCCTCGGCGTCCCGCTCAACGGCTCCGTCACCCAGGGATTCGGATCCTCCGGGCTGGCGTTCGAGCCGGCGCTGACCTTCAACGGCGTCACCTATCCCCACTTCCACACCGGCATCGACATCGCCAGTCCCTTGGACTCGCCGGTGGCGGCTGCCGCGGACGGCGTCGTCGCCATTGCGGGTGCCGAGACGGACGGCCAGGGCCACCTGGTCGGCTACGGCAACTACATCGTCATCGCTCACGCCGGCGGGATGATCACCCTCTACGGGCACCTGGACCAACTGCTTGTCCACGCCGGACAGGCCGTGCACGCCGGGGACCTCGTCGGCCTCGAGGGGACGACGGGTAACTCCACCGGACCGCACCTCCACTTCGAGGTTCGCGTCGGCGGACTGCTCTCCAACCCGCTCACCTACCTCGCCGGCAAGCTCAGCGCCGCGCGCTAGCTCAGGGTCCGGACGGCGGCAGACCACCCCCCGGCGGTGGGACGGCCACGCGGAACACGTGAATGTAGTCGCCGTCGGTCAGGCCCGACGCCGACCAGGCGAGGTCTCCGGTGAGCGCCAGCCGCCGCAAGGTCGCATCGCCGAAGCTGTTGTTCGCGGCCAGGAAGCGCAGCTCGTTGTTGTCGACGATGTATGCCTCGGTGATGTCACCCTTGTGGATGCAGGACGCGTCGAAGTAAGTGCAGACAACGCTGAGGTTGCGTCCGTCGAGGCCGGAGTTCACGAGGTCGAACGAGTCGCTGCCGTTGTCGACCACCGCGGCTCCCGCGGGGACATGAATGCGCAACCAGACGGTGAGGTCGGACTGGATGGAGGCGTCCTGCGCGCCCAGGGCCACAGCGTTCGACGGTATGGATGGACCGAGCAACAGGAGACCGACGACGACAGTCACTCCCCACACACGACCGAGCACACCCAACCCCCACAGCCTCTTCTGGATAAAGCGGCGCTCGGCGAAGTCCACGGGGCCAACGACCGAGGCCACAACCCACACCGGCATGGCGAGCACCACGAAGTAGTCCTGGATGTTGAGGCCACTTGCGAACAGCGCCCAGAACGCCAATGCCATCAACCCGATACCGCGGCGCAGCGGCCCTCGCCCGACGGCGGTGAGCCACACGGCCGACAGGCCGCACAGGATGACGAAGAACGGCTGCAAGGTGCTCCACGCATCCTTGATGTGCCAGAAGTGGCCGTGTGAGCTGAAGAAGCCCGAGTCGTGTTGCTGAGCGGCCGTCGCGGCGAGGTTGCCGATGAACGAGGGCTGCGACGCGCTGCCGGTGAAGACATGATTCGACGCCAGCCACGCGACCAGGGCGACAACAGGTATTGCCGCACCGACGACACCGGCGAGTACGCGCCACCAACCACCCCGCCCCGACCAAGCGATCAACCCCAGCCCCGGAGCCGCCACGATGGCGGTCTCCAGCGACCCGACCGCAAGACCGAAGGCGAGCCCGGCGAGCGCGCCGCGCGGTATCGCACTGCGCGCGCGACCCCCGGGCAGGGCCAGCGCGAGCGCTAGGGTCAGCCAGAAGGCTGCGAACGTCTGGGGGTGCAGCGTGCGTCCATACCAGCTCTCCAGCGGCGAGAGAGCGAAGAGGAGTGCGCCGCCTGTGGCGAGGATGTCGTACCCGGTCAGGCGACGCAGGACGATGAAAAGGAGCAGCGCCTCGATCGCGGCCAGCACCACCACGAGCACCCGGCCACGCTCGATGGAGGTCAGCCCGTCGAAGAGCCCGAGCCCATCCCCCGTCAGGTCAAGGAAGCGGGTCCAGCCGGCGAGCAGCATCGGCCCGCCTGGGACATGGCCGTAGCTCGTGAGTGTTTGAGCCCCGGTGCCGTGCAGCAGGCTGGTGGCCTGGTACACGGTGGCGCCTTCGGTGTCGTCCAGCTTGGGGTACCCGAAGAGGTTCCAGGCCATGGCGACGCCTGACACAGTCGCCGACAGCGCACCGAGCAGCACGGGCCTCTGCGAGAGCGCGCGCGTCGCCGAGTCCAGCGTTCGCCCCGTGGTTCGGAGAAGGCGGCCACCCCGCGACGGCTTGCGCTCCGGTGGCGGCCCCAGGAGAAGACCGAGTTCGTGGTCCTGGCCGGCGGGAGGCGCGCCGTCGCGTGCGGGGACGCCGGGAGGCGGTGCGAACGCAAGGGTCTCCCTCTCCTCGACCAGCGGGCGATCCGGCTCGGTGGGGACACTGATCGTGTTCTTGCGGCGCCACACAGCCGTGATTATCGGGACCACTAGGTGGAACGACGCCTTCGGGCCGAGGAGATGCAACCTCCAGCGTGCAAGCCGCGGCCTCAGCTGGGTCCGCGGAGCGTGATAGTCTGCGTTCGAAGGGCGTGATGAGAGAAGGGCACACGACGCCACCCCGCCGGCGGGTCGGCGCCACACCGCGTTGGGCGCGGCTGCTGGCAGCCTGTATCGGTGCGGCGTGCATGCTGGCCGCGTGTGGCCCCTCGCGGCTTGCCGGCGACACCGGCCAGGTGGATAGCCCGGTCTCCGCTCAGCCGGTCCTTCAGCCGCTGCATGGGGCGCCTGCCAACGTCCCGGTGCCGCCCGACGGCAATGCCTACTTCGGGGCCCAGCTAAACTGGTCGGCCGACAGTCCGGCGGCGTACACAGCACGGTTGGGACGAAGCCCGGCGCTCTACGGGCGCTTCATCAGCTATCCCCTGTCGGCCTCTGACAAGAAGACCCTCGGTGGCGAGGTCACCCAGATCGGTCAGCAACACGCCATGTTCTTCCTGACGCTGGAACCCGTCGGCGGGCTGCAGACGGTCAACGCGGCGAGCGCGAGTGACCTGGCCAGCACACTGGCGACCTGGAATGAGCAGGGTGTGGATGTCTTCGTGCGCTTCGGACAGGAGATGAATGGCTCCTGGTACCCGTGGGGACAGAAACCGACCGAATACATCCGCGCCTTCCGCACGGTGGCCGACGCGGTGCACCGCGTCGCTCTCAAGAGCGTCATGGTCTGGTCGCCTAATTATGCCGGCGGGTATCCGTTCGGCAATGAGACGTACAACGCCAAGCCGAACGACGTCGACTTCCCAACCCTCGACACCAACCACGATGGCAAGCTGACGACCTACGACGACGCCTACACGCCGTACTACCCGGGCGACGACGCCGTCGACTGGGTCGGGCTCACCCTCTACAACTGGGGGTGTCACTACCCGTGGGGCCCGAACATCGCCGCGGAGCCGAACAAGTTCGTCCAGCAGGTCACCGGCACGTACAACGGCCTGTGCGGCAACGAGTCGATGGACGGCAACTTCTACCAGCAGTACGCGGTCGGGCACCACAAGCCGATGGCGCTGAGCGAGACGTCAGCCTTCTACGACGAGGCGGAGGCCGGTCAGGGTTCGACAAACCTGCAGATCAAGCAGGCCTGGATGTCCCAGGTCCTCGATCCCGCGCTGTCGAGGACGTTCCCGTTGCTAAAGGTCGAGAACTGGTTCGAGTACAGGCACAACGAGAATGGGGTGGTCGGCCTGGTCGACTGGCGCGCCACCAATGACCCGGAGGTGCTCGCAACCCTCACCGGCTACCTCGGAGAGCGCTTCATCCTCGCGCCCGTGGCTCAGTAGGGACTCGGTCCCGCGGCGGCGCAGGGAATCGGCGGCCGCGAGCGTTCCTATTCGGGTGACCACGTTGTCAGGCCGCTCACGGCCGGTCCTCACTCGCCTCGCCGTGGCTCTCGGCGTCGGCGTCGGCCTCTTCGCCGGTCCGGGTGCGTTGGGGGTGGCAGCGGCTGGACCGCATGTCGCCGGCAACCCCTCGTTCGGGTCGGGACCGATCGTGAAGGCCCGCGCCTCGGAGCCCGTGGTGATCAACGGCCGCGACCTTCCCACCTGGAGCCGCGCCGCGGCGGTGGGATTTCCCGCGCCGTACCCGTCGGGCGTCAGCAGTGCCTTCCAGGGTGACAACGTGCGCTCCGCCCACAAC
>JALZAG010000163.1 GCA_030948445.1 Candidatus Dormiibacterota bacterium | reverse complement strand
ACCGATCGTGTGGCCTGTCGCCTGGAGGCGCCACGATGGGTCGTCCAGGCCCGTGAGGAGCTCCTCGTACATCGGTGAATACAGCGCGTTCACCACCGTGCGGTTGCTGAGCGATTCCACCGAGCGCACCGCCCCGGGCCGACCGTCGTGCAGCACGGTGAGGGTCGCGTCACGCCAGTCGACGTCGAGGCACTGGGCCGGGCGCGCGAGGAGCATTCCGTTGCCGCGCCGGCTCCCGGCGTAGGACACATCGACTCGCCCCACCCCGGCAGCACCGAGCCTGACCTCAAGCGACGCCACCTCACGGCCGCCCGGGCCGTCGCGGTAACAGCTGATCACCTCGCACGCCGGGTCGAGCATTTCGAGCAGCGCCAGGTAGTGAATGGCGTGGTCGCCCAGGATTCCCCCCTCGTGCTCGGGGTCGGTCCGCCATCCGCCGCCGCTGAGCGGATCGGTTCCCGGTCGTTCCACCTCGGCGGTGAGGAGGAACGGCTCATCGGTGCGCAGTGCACCGGCCACGGCGCGCGCGATCCACCGCCACGGGGATGCGAACCGGTACTGGTGAACCGTCGACAGGGCAAGGTGAGGATGCCCACGTGCAAGATCGCGCAGGGTGGCCACGTCGTCATCGGTCAGTCCCAGCGGCTTCTCACACAGCACGTGGACATCGCGGGCCGCCGCTGCTGTCATCTCTCCCAAGTGCGCGCTGGGCGGCGTTGCAATGACCAACAGATCCAGTGTGATCGCGTCGAGCATCTCGTCGTTCTCGGCAAAGCCAACTGCCTGTGGATGCGCGGCGAGGACTGCGTCGCGACGTGCTGCATCGGGATCGCAGACCCCGACAACACGGGCCACCCCCGCGTCTTCGGCCGCACGCAGAGCCGGGAGGTGCGCACGCGTGGCCGCCGAGCCGAGGCCGACCAGGGCGACGCGCAGTGCCCGGCCCGGGGCCGAGTCAGCCGGCAAGGGCGCGCCGCAATGCCGATATCGCCTCGTCGACCCCGTCGGTTGAGAGCACCAGCGGAGGATTGAGTCGCACCTCAGGGACGTCGCCGACGATGAGGATGCCCTCGTCGAGGCAGCGGCGGAACAGAGTGAGGCAGAGCTCGGACGAGGCCAGGCCGCCGGTTGCCGGGTTGACGAGGTCGAATCCCAGCATCATCCCGACGCCGCGGTTGCGAGCCACGTACGGCGAGGCGTCCTCGAGCGCGGCGATGCCCTGGGCGAGGCGAAGGGCCGTGCTCCTGACGTGGCCGAGGAAGCCGGGGGCGGTGACCACGTCGAGCACGGCGATGCCGGCCGCGCAGGCAATCGGGTTGGCCCCGTAGCTGCTCGAGGTCGCGGACGGCTGCGCGAAGAGGCTGGCATCCCACAGCTCGCCCGGAGCGGCCACCCCGCTGAGCGGGTACCCGCCGCCGATCGCCTTGCCGAGCACCAGGATGTCGGGGCGGACGTCGAACCAGTCCACGGCGAAGTTGCACCCCAGTCGACCGAAGCCTGTGATCGATTCGTCGACGATCAGCAGCCAGCCGCGACTGTCGCACAGCGCCCGAAGGCCGGCCAGGAAGCGCCGCTGCGGTGGGCGGTTGCCGGCGGTGCCCAGGACCGGCTCGACGATGATGGCGGCGACCCCGTCGAGCTCGGCGGCGCTACTGTCGAGCGCCGCGAGAGCCTCTGCCCCGTCCTCCTCACACGTCGGGTAGCTGAGCGCGTCGTGCTGGTCGCACCGCGGGTACGGCAGCGCGTGGACCCAGTCGACGCCGAGGCTCACCTTCTCGTCAGGGAAGCGGCCTCCGCTGAACCGCACCCCGGTGGTCTTGCCGTGGAAC
Organism: Candidatus Dormiibacterota bacterium; assembly: GCA_030948445.1. The sequence continues at coordinate 10,757 of JALZAG010000163.1, read as the reverse complement.
CCGCTCGAGAATGAGATGAGGTCGCGGCGACCGCTCACCGATTGGGCCAGCCGCACCGCCACCTCGACCGCCTCGGCGCCGCCGGAGTACAGCGCGACGCGATTGACCCCTGCGGGCAGCACCTCCGCCAGGCGCTCGAGGTAGGCGGCGTGCTCCGGCGTGTGCAGGACGCAGGCGGCCAGCCTGCGGGCCTGCGCGGCCACCGCCTCGGACCACACCGGGTTGCCGTGGCCGATGGCCGCGACGCCCATGGCGGTGGCGAAGTCCAGCAGCCTCCGCCCGGTGTCGGTGACCAGGTAGGGGCCCTCACCGTGGGTCACCACCAGCCCCGCCGACTCGGCGATGCGACGCGGGCCCCCCCCGCCGAGGCGGCGAACGGAATCTGCGACGTTGCTCTGCGAGGTCTCCACGGTCGTGCTCACTAGATTGCCTCGATGTCATCGTTGTTGTCCCGCCTGCGCCGCCGGATGCGGCGGACGTGGGGCGCGTGTTGCAGGTGGTACGGAACGTTGATCACAACCGTGCCCGGTCGGAAGAGTAGCTGCGCCTTCAGCCGCAGCGCAGTCTGGTTGTGGAGGAGCTGATGCCACCACCTGGTGGCGACAAGCTCGGGCAGCACGATGATCAAAGTGTCGTCGCTGCGCTGGCTGTCAATGGCGTCGATGTAGCGAAGCAAGGGCCGCACGAACGTGCGGTATGGTGACTCCACGACCTCGAGCGGGACGTGGTTCCCCCACACCTCCCACTGCGCGCGCAGCTTGGCGATATGGTCCTCGTCATCGCAGATGTGGACTGCGATCACGTTCTCACTGATGCTCCGCGCCATTGCCAGCGACTGCAGTGCCAGCGCGTTGAGGTCGGCGATCGGTACCAAGCAGACCAACTTCAGCTCGTCAGGGGAGGTGGCGATTTCGGTGGTCAGGTGGCTGCTCACGTCCAGGTAGTGGCGATGGACCGCGAAGCACGCTGCAACCAGGATCGGCACGATGATGACGATGACGCCGGCGCCGTCCTTGAAGCGGGTGACACCGTTGATGAGCAGCACCAGTGCCGTGATGACGGTGCCGCTGGCGTTGATCACCAATCCGAGTCGCCAGCCCTTCTCGCGCAGCCGCAACCATCGCGACACCATGCCCGCTTGCGACATCGTGAATGCGGTGAAGACGCCGACGGCATAGAGCGGTAGCAGGCTGTTGACGTTGCCCTTGAATCCCCATACGAGCAGGCCCGAGAGGACGGCCAGCACGATGATTCCGTTGCTGTAGGACAGGCGGTCACCCAGCCGCTTGAACTGGTGCGGCGCGAAATCGTCGCGCGCCATGAAGAACAGCAGGCGTGGGAAGTCCGAGAAGGCCGTGTTGCCGGCGAGGACGAGGATCGCGGTGGTCGAGACGATCACGAAGAAGTACAGCGGGCCGTTGTGGAACGCGTAGGTCGCCACCTTGGAGATGATGGTCTGGTAGTGCGGGGAGCTCGGGTCGTCGGGGACCAGGCCCAGCCAGTACGTCACCAGGCTGATCCCGACGAACATGGCGCCGAGGATGATTCCCAGCGTGGTGATCGTGATCCGGGCGTTCACCCACTCCTTCGGCTTGAAGGCGGGGACCCCGTCGCTGATCGCCTCGACGCCGGTCAGCGCTGTGGCCCCGGATGCGAACGCGCGCAGCAACAGGAAGATTCCCAGGGTCTGGGTGACCCGCTTGGGGTCGATGACCGGGGTGGTGTGCGGCACATGGTGGGTGATGATCTGGACGCCCGCCACGATCACCATCAGGAACATCGAGGCGATGAAAAGGTAGGTGGGCGCCGCGAAGATGGAGCCCGACTCGCGGATGCCGCGCAGATTGCCGAACAGCAGCAGGGCGATGAACAGAAGGCACAGGGGAACGCGGTAGGGGATGGCAGCCGGAGCGGCGCTGATGATGTTGTCGGTGCCGGCCGCCACCGAGACGGCGACGGTTAGTGTGTACGAGGTCATCAGCGCGCACCCTGCGGTCAGCCCCGCGAGGTGCCCCAGGTTGTCGCTGGCGACGATGTACGACCCGCCCCCCTTGGGATACGCCTTGATGGTCTGTCGGTAGCTGAGCACCACGATCGCCAGCAGCAGGGCGATGGCTCCGGTGATCGGGAGGATGTAGCCGTACGCGGTCGCACCCGCCAAGACGAGGTAGAAGAGGATCTGTTCGGTGGCGTATGCCACGGAGGAGAGCGCGTCCGATGACAGCACCGCCAGGGCCTTGATCTTGGTGAGGCGCTCGTGGCTGGCTTGCTGGGTTGCCAGCGGGGTGCCGAGGATGACGTTGCGAAGGCGTCCTCGAAAGCGCGCGAATTCCCCGGTGGGCGCCGTGGCGCGGCTGGTGACCTCGAGCCATCCCGGCGCCTTGTGCTCGAACCCCTTGGTCTTCGAGCGCACCACGCGCACGTACCGTTCACCGGGGCGCCCGCGTTGTTCGCGGAGATCGAGGTCAGGGTCGATGGCCGAGTCGGCCGCCGGGCGCGCCCGAGGCACGCGCGACCAGGCCTGTCCCGCCTCGCGAAGCGCGGCCACCTCGTCGTCGGCCAGATCGACGGGGGCGGAGCCGGAAACGTCCGGCGTCGGTTCACTCACTCTTCGTCACAAAACTCCGTCGCAGAGTGTAGTCAGCGCTCCCCGGACGCGGATCGGTGAGGGTCGGGTACGATTCGCGCGTTCCGATGGATTGCGAACTGGCCGAGTGATCGACACGACCGAGGCATCGTCCCTCGCCACTGAGGCGGAGACGGACAGCCGCAGCGCACCTGTCAACGGTGACGGCCGCGCTGGTGCACCCGCGGTGCGTCGACGCCCGTCTACCGGCGTCGGCCCTGCCCCTGCGCAACTGCCCCGGATTGTTCGTCCCCAGGGCTTGCCTCACGCCAGTCGGCCCATCGAGCCGCCGGCGCCCGATCACCACCACCTTCCCGGCTGGGTGCGCCGGGTGCACGGACAGGCTCGTCCGATTCTCGCCGACCTGCTGGGCAACCTCTCCGGGGAGGCGCAGGAGCGCTTCCAGGCGAGCCTCGACCACTTGATCGGTGGTATGAGCGCCGGCAAGTTCAGCCTCGCCTGGCAGTACCCGAAGGTGATCAGCGATGGGATGGAGCTGTTCGAGAAGGATCGCCTCGAGAACGCCGAGCAGTTCCGCGCTCAGCGGGCTCTGGAGCAGCGCCGCAGCAAGGCCGCCAATGCGCTGCGCGAGGCGGGGGGACGGCTGGCGCCGGATGTCCTGGCCAAGCTCAACCGGGCGCTGCGCAGCGCCGCCGGGGCGGAAGAGATCGATGCCGTCGCCGCCGAGGTCGAACAGTCCGTGGCGGCAGCGCGCAATAACGAGGTACGCCGACGCGATCGCGAGATCGACCGGACGCGCACGCGGATCCGCAAGACTCTGCCGCGCGCGGTCGGCACCACAGCGCCGGCGGAGACCTGGCAGGACGTGCTCCGCCGCTTCGCCGAGTCCCAGACGCCTGAGTAGCCGGACGGTCGGCCCGTGGGGCGCCGGTATACTCGCCACGAGTTCGCAGCCCGCGCGAGGAGTTCGTGACCACAACCCCCGTCGCCGCCTCACTCGACCCCGACCGCCTCGCCCCTGACGCCGGCAACCCCGCGGTGGCGGACGTCATGCGTGATGAGGTGGTGTTCTGCCTACCGAGCACCGCGGTCGACGCCGTGGCCAAGCTGATGGCTGACAACGAGCTCAGCGAGATCCCGGTGCTCCTCGACCGTCGCCCGGTCGGGTACGTCCACCAGGACGACATCCTCGACCGGTTGGTGGCGGGGGCGGTGGTGATCGCCGGCAGTGACGTGGCCACGCGCCCACCGACCACCGTTGTGCAGGCTCGCGACGTCCTGCGGACGCCGCCGCTTCTCGTGGATGAGCGCCAGCAGGTGCGCGAGGTCGCCGCAGTGATGGCCGACCAGGGTCGCCAGGTGGCGCTGGTGATGCACGAGGACGAGACCCCTGTCGGGATGCTGACCGCCCGGGAGCTGGCCGACCATCTCCTGGCACACCCGGAGGTCACCGGTGCCTGAGCTCGACCGCCTCGCGATCACACTTGGCGCGGAGTGCGACCCTGATGACACGCTGCTCGACATCCTGTCGCCGCTCCGCGCTCAGCACCCGGTTCCTCTCGTGGTCACCCGCGACGATGTCATCGAGGGCACGGTCGGCCTCGAGGTGGTGGTCGCCGCGTTCGGTGGGGACCTCGGAGCGGTCCGAGTGGGCGAGGTAATGCGAGCGGCGCCCCACATGGATGTCGGGGAGGCCGCTGAGCACGGCGTTGCGGCCCTCCGTGCGGCCGGCTCGGCTGCGGTGATCGTCACCGAGAGCACTGGCGGCATCTTCTCCCGTCAGCGTGACGAGCGCCCCGTGGGGATGGTCACCGACGCGCTCGTGCTGGCCACGATTGGCAAGAACGTCACCGACAAGGCGCCGATGAAGATTCTCGCCGGACACCGCGACCTCGGGTTCAACGTCCCCGTGTCGCCATGCCAGCGCAACTGCCCGATCAAGCAGGACATTGCCACCTACGTGGACTACGTGAGCCAGGGCCGGTACGTCGACTCCTGGACGGTGATCCACGAGACCAACCCGTTCCCGAGCATGCTGGGTCGGCTGTGCAACCACCCGTGCGAGACGGACTGCAAGCGCGGTTGGGATCCCGGCGAGGAGCCGGTGACGATCCGGTCGATCAAGCGGTTCAGCACTGACTTCGCCTTCGCGCAGAACCTATGGATCGACTACAAGATCGCCCCGGCGAACGGGCGCCGCGTCGCCGTCGTCGGCGCCGGCCCGGCGGGACTCACCTGCGCGCTCGACTTGCGCGTGCAGGGCTACGAGGTGGTCCTATTCGAGCGGGAGTCGAAGGTGGGTGGCCTCCTCAGCACGTCGATCCCGCCGTTCCGGTTCGATCATCGGCAGCTCCAGTGGGAGCTCGACATGATCCTGGCCACCGGTATCGAGGTGCGCACGGACAGCAACGTCGGCACCGCGCCGAACGACATTGCCATCGACGACCTGCTCGCCGAGTACGACGCCGTGTTCGTGTCCATCGGCATGATGAAGGGACGCATCCTGCCCATCCCCGGCAAGGATCTGTCCCAGGTCACCGACGCGATGACCTTCCTTCGACAGATCTCGTACGACCGCATCCCACCGCATTTTCCGGTGGCCGGACGGGTGGTGGTGGTGGGAGGCGGAGCCATTGCCACCGACGCCTGCCAGAGCTCGATCAAGCTCGGCGCCAAGGAGGTGTGGATGGTTGCCATCGAGCCCGAGGACCGCCTGCCGGCGTTCGGCAACGAGCTCCACGAGGCCAAGGAGATCGGGCTGCACATCAAGTGCGGGGTCATCGTCAAGGAGATCCACGGCGACGAGCGCGGCAACGTCTCCGCGGTGAGCTTCGCGCCGCTGCAACCCATGGAGTTCGATCCACTCAGCGGCAAGCTGATCTTCGCGTCCGTCAAGGAGGACGAGGGGGCCGAGCGCTGGACTGTTCCCGCTGACCTCGTCATTTTCGCATCGGGTCAGATCATGGAGGCGCCCGGCGATTCCGTCCCCCTGACGCAGAGGGGCCTGGTGGCCGCTGACCGCGGCGGCCACACGGGCGTCGACAAGCTCTTCTGCGGCGGTGACTGCGTGCAGGGACCGTCATTCATCGTTGACGCCGTCGCCTGGGGCCACCGGGTGGCGCGATCCATCCGCGAATACCTGGGGGATGAGCTGCCAGCAGAGCAGCGCATCTACCAGACGACCGTCGAGCGGACCGATGACCACCGTCAGTCCGAGGTGTTCGCGCGCACAGACCCGCCGATCCTCGAGGCGTCCAAGCGCTACGACATGAGCGAATGCGAGCTGCCATGGAGCGACCGCGAGGCGATCGTGCAGGCGATCCGCTGCTTCCAGTGCGACTCCGTTCACCACTACGACACCGCGGTGTGCGTTCTCTGCGGTGCCTGCGATGACGTGTGCCCGGAAAAAGCCATCGACGTGGTGGTGTTCGGTGAGGACCGGGAGCGTTCCTCAGGTGGGGAGACGATGGTGTGCCAGACCTCGGGCGGCGACCCCGTTTCCGGTGGCTACGAAGGCGAGATCTACATCAACTACGACCGCTGCACCAACTGCCGCATCTGCGAGGACCACTGCCCGGTGAACTGCATCACGTTCGAGCGGGTGCGATTCATCGACGACACGATGCGCGTCACAGAGAAGCCGCGCATCAGCGTGGAGCTCCCGCTGGTCGCGGTGCACTGAGCCCGGTCACCACGCCGGCCGAGGCGGCGGGATCCGACGCCGCGCTGATGCGGCGTGCACTGCGGCTGGCGCGACGAGCCGCGGCGCGGGGCGAGGTGCCGGTGGGCGCCGTCGCGGTTCTCGACGGCGCAGTCATCGCCACTGCCTCCAACCGCATGGAGGCTGCCCGCGACGCCGCCGCGCACGCCGAGATGATCGTGCTCCGGCGCGCCGCAACCCTGGTCGGCGGCTGGCGTTTGCGCGGCGTCACCGTGGTGGTCACCCTCGAACCGTGCCCGATGTGCGCGGGGGCGATGGTGCAGGCGCGCATCGATCGCTGCGTCTACGGCGCGCGTGACCCCAAGAAGGGCGCCGACGGCAGCGTGTACGACGTCCTCCAACACGCTGCCAACAATCACCGCGTGGCCGTCACCGAGGGCGTGCTCGCGCAAGAGTGTGGCCGGCTGCTCACCTCGTTCTTCCGAGGCCGGCGTGACGCCTCCGGCTCGGCTCGCCGGGCCGACGTGCTCGAATAGGCCGCGATGGCCTGCGACTGGTTGTTCGTCGACGGTTCGAGCCTGATCTTTCGCGCCTTCCACGGGGTGCCGCGCAGTGTTCGTTCCCCAGATGGCCGCCCGGTCAACGCTGTCCGAGGTTTCGTCGACACGCTGGCCCGCTTGGTGAGCAGCCGCCAGCCTGGCCGGCTTGCGGTGGCCAGTGACGAGGACTGGCGGCCGGCGTGGCGGGTCGAGCTGATCCCCAGCTACAAGGCGCACCGAACCGCCGAGCCCGTCCCGCCGGAGCTCGAACCGCAGATGCCGCTGATCCACGACGTTCTCGACGCCATCGGCATCGAGTTCGTCGGGCTCGCCGACTACGAGGCGGAGGACGTCATCGCCACCTGGACGGAGAAGACCACCGGCACCGTGGAGATCGTCAGCGGTGACCGGGACTTGTTTGCTCTCATCGAGGACCCGCGGGTCTGCATCCTCTACCCAGAGAAGGGCGGGCTCGCGGTGGTGACCGAGACTGAGGTGACGCGCCGCTACGGGATCCCAGGACGCAGCTACGCCGACTACGCGATCCTGCGCGGCGATCCATCAGACGGGCTTCCCGGCCTGCGTGGCGTCGGGGCGGTGGCCGCTGCCGCCCTCATCAACAAGCACGGCGGGGTTGCGGGCTTGCTGAGCGACGGGCGCCTGGCCGATCCCCAGCGCGACTACCTGGCACGCGCGGCGCGGGTGGTCCCCCCGGTGCGAGACCTCCCGGTCGACCTGCCGGCCGGCCGGCGTGACGCGTACCCGCTCGACGTCAACGGGCTGCGCACGCTGGCCGACGCCAACGGGCTCAGCTCGGCGTGCGATCGGCTGGTGCTGGCGCTCGGCCAGCTGCAGAGGCAGTCGTAGGTGGACAACGAAGTCGCTGCTGCCGGCGGGGTCAGGGTCGCCGTCATGAGCGCCGGCGACTGGCCGGCGGTCCGCGAGATCTACGCGGAGGGGATCGCGGCCGGGGACGCCACCTTCGAGACTGAGCCACCCTCGTGGGCGGCGTGGGATGCGGCCCATCTCGCGGAGCACCGGCTGGTTGCGCGGCGCGACGACCGCGTGGTGGGCTGGGCGGCCGCGTCGCCGGTGTCCGAGCGCTGTGTCTACGCCGGTGTCGCCGAGACCAGCGTGTACGTCGCTGCTGACGCGCGGGGTGCAGGTGTCGGCCACACGCTGCTTTCCGAGCTGATCACCAGCACGGAATCAGCGGGGATCTGGACGCTCCAGGCCGGTATCTTTCCGGAGAACCACGCCAGCCTCGCGCTGCACAAGGCGTGCGGCTTCCGCCTGGTCGGCGTGCGCGAACGGCTCGGTCAGCACCACGGGGTATGGCGCGACGTCATCCTCCTCGAACGCAGGCGCGCCTGAGCGGCTGCTAGCCGCCGATCCGACCTGCTGTCTGATCCTCGAGCGCGCGTCACCGACGGTGTGAACGCGTTGTTGTCACCGTGTTACGAGCCCGCGAGATGGCGCGCAAGCGGAGGAACCGTCGGCGACGATGACCGCCGAGGCAATGAGCGCGGGAGGCCCAATGAGCAATCGGTGGTGGCTTGTCGCCGCAGCGGCCACGGCGGTCAGCTGCGCCGCGTTGATGTGCGTCATGCTCCTGGCGCCGGTGGCGGTGACGCTGCCCGTCGATGACCTCGCCGAGGTGGTGGCGCCCATGCTGGCGGCGGCCGCGTGCGCTGTGGCCGGCCGGCGGCATGCCGGTCGCGCCCGCATCGGCTGGTACCTGGTGGGGGCGAGCGCTGCCACCTGGGGCGCCGGTCAGGCTGCCTGGAGCTGGCTGGAGCTCGTCGCCCACCAGGACAACCCATTCCCGTCCCTGGCTGACGTTGGCCACCTGGGGGCGGTTCCGCTGATCCTCGGCGGCCTGTTCACGATGCCGGTATGGCCTCCGGGATGGGTCGCCAAGCTCCGAGCCCTGGCGGACGGACTGCTGATCGCGGGCGGCCTGCTGCTGATCAGCTGGCACACGGTGCTGTGGGCACTGGTGGCCAACCCGGCTGACACAGCTCTCGGGCAGGGCCTCAGCCTGGCGTACCCGATCGGTGACGTCCTGGTCGGGACGGTGCTGGCGATCACGTGGTCGCGCACACTGCCGGGCGGGCGCGAGCCGATCCTGCTCATCATCGGCGGGCTCGGTTTGATAGCGGTGGCGGACAGCACGTTTGCGTACCTCCAGACGGAGGCCTCATTCGGCTCCGGCAACGTCGTCGACCTCGGCTGGGTGGCCGGGTACCTCCTGGTCGGCGTCGCTGCAGTGCTCTCCCTCGACCGCCCGATGGGCAGTAGGCGCGTTAGGCCTCCACGCTGGCGCGCGGCGCTGATCCCCTACATCCCGCTGCCGGTGGGGATCGGCTTCGCGATCGATGAGCTTGTCTCCCAGGGTCGCATCTCCGTGTTCACAGTCTCCATGACGCTGGGACTCTTCCTGCTCGTCCTGCTGAGGCAGGGACTCTCCGTCCGCGAGAACGTGGTCCTTCTGCGCCGTCTCGCTTCCAACGAGACCGAGCTGAACCACCGCGCTGAGCACGATCCGCTCACCGACCTCAGCAACCGCGCCAGCTTCATCCGATTCGTGGACGAATATCTGGGCCAGCCTCGCTCCGATCGCCTGTGCGCGGTGATGTTCGTCGACCTCGATGATTTCAAGCACATCAACGACAGCCTCGGCCACGCCATGGGTGACCAGGCCATCGTGGCCGTGGGGCAGCGGCTGAAGGCATGCATGCGCGACCACGACCTGGTGGCCCGTCTCGGCGGTGACGAGTTCGCGGTCTTTCTCACCAGGCTCCCCGACGTGGGCCAGCTGGTGAACATCGCTGAACGCGTCATCGAAACACTCAATGAACCGTTCCACAGCTCCGACATGCGCGCGTCCGTCTGCGGCACCATCGGGGTCGCCCTCGCCGAGGCGGGCGATGACGCGGGCGAGCTGCTGCGGCGCGCCGACATCGCCATGTACGCGGCCAAAGCGCGGGGCAAGGGACTGTTCGGGATCTTTGAGCCCAGCATGCACGTGGCCATGTACGCGCCCCTGGAGAGACGCGCCGACCTGGAGCGGGCCGCCGACGAATGCGAGTTCATCCTCCACTTCCAACCGGTGGTGGACGTGGCCAGCCGGCGCACTGTCAGCGTGGAGGCCCTGATTCGCTGGCAGCACCCTCGGCTGGGGTTGCTGAGCCCGGCGGAGTTCATCGACGACCTCGAGCGGGCCGGCCTGATGTTGAAGGTCGGCGCGTGGGTGCTCGAGGAGGCCTGCCGTCAGACCGTGCGCCTGCGCGCCGACTCGCGGGCAGACATCTCGGTGAGCGTCAACGTGAGCAGCTCACAGATCCAGGACGCTGGTTTCGTGAGCGTGGTCGGCGCTGCACTCGCGTCCACCGGACTGCCCGCGAGTGCGCTGGTGATCGAGCTGACCGAGAGCGGCAGCATCGGCGAGAGCGAGGTGGCGGGACTGCGACTGCGCCAGCTTCGGGCGATGGGCGTGAGGGTGGCCATCGATGACTTCGGCAGCGGGTATTCATCGTTCACCTACCTGCGCCGGCTGCGGGTCGACATCCTCAAGATCGACAAGACCTTCGTCGACGGCCTGCTCGGCGGAGGACCGGGAGCGGCGCTCGTCGAGGGCATGATCGGTCTCGGCAACAGCCTGGGCCTGCGGACCGTCGGTGAGGGAGTGGAGGTCGAGGAGCAGCACGCCGCGCTGGTGCGGCTCGGCTGCAGCATGGCGCAGGGGTATCTGCACGCGCGGCCGATGCCGATGGAGCAGCTGCTGCTTCTCCACCAGTCGGGCGAGTCCCACCAGGTGCTGGCGACGGGCTGACGACGACGTGGTCGCCGATGCCGGCGGGGCGCGGTGCTAGTGTCAGGCGATGGCGACCGATCAGCCGGTTCATCTCACCCCTGAGGGGCGCAACCGTCTGGAAGAGGAGCTGCGCGACCTCGTCGAGAACCGCCG